>CAMWIJ010000003.1 GCA_947174275.1 uncultured Muribaculaceae bacterium | reverse complement strand
AAATTTCGACATACATACGATCCAAAGAATATCGGTGAGCAGGAATATATCTACAACGAGACAGCTCGAAAGTGTGGGATAACAGTTCCTGATTTCAAACTTGTGAACGGCAAATACTTTGCCTCACGCCGTTTCGACCTGACGCAATCCGGAGAAAGACTGCATACCGCCACAGCAGGCGGACTGCTCTGCATATCACTCGGCAATCCGATTCTTGACTACAGCAATCTGCTTGCGCTGACAGGTTTTCTGACACAGAATCCGAAGGATGTCGGGGAGATGTTCCGGCGCATGGTGTTCAACTATCTTACCGACAACAAGGATGACCACTGCAAGAATTTCAGTTTCATAGTGCACCGTGACACTTCGGGCAAATGGCGATGGCACATTGCCCCGGCATACGACCTTACACTATGCACGGAAGGCTATAACGGCGAACACGCCACATCTGTCAACGGCACGGGGCATCCGACAATCCCGGATTTCATAGCGGTCGGCACCAAAATAAAACTGCCGGAAACAGTATGCCGACGTATAATAGAAGAAGTGGCCGACAACTGCGGCAACCTGCTCAGGTATAAACTCAAATAGTATCGGTATCGTCGGGACTTAATCAAAGCCGATATAAACCCTTATTGAAGCCACATTCGGTGCACTTACTCTTCTGTGGGTATATGTTCTGCGATGACGTAGGAGTCAAAAGAGAGGGCGAACAGGGGTCAGACGTGCGGAACACGTTACCGTTTGCGCCGAAAAATATGTATATTTGTGAAATCAATATAAAATCTGAATTCAAATGAGGAATAGATCAAAATTATCGGCAATAATACTTTTGCTTGCTATAACTATATGTGTTGTTTCTTCTTGTGAGAAACATGACGATATCCTATATTTCAAATCAAAATGTGAGGCTGAATTAAACGGACAGACTTTGATTGATCAAACGCCTTTCAACGTTGGCCCGAATTCGATAAATACACCGTCACTCATTGCGAATGAATATACCATTGAATTTGAAAGCAGTTTGAGTAAAGAGCGAGGGGGCACCCCTCTTTACGCAGTTACAGTCAAACTGTTTGTTAATAATCCATGGGAATATCTCACACAGCCGCAAACCATCAAGTATATTAAAATTGGGGAATCTGATGATGAACCTGCATACTGGGATTATACACGCTATTGTCACGATAACAAAATCTCATACGCAACGATTTTGTCATATTCAGATTATGAGAATGAAATAGTCACGGATGGGTCATTTGAGTTTATATCGTATAACAAAGAGAAAAATGTATATACAGGGATTTTTACGCTAAATTTTAGTGAAGGAACACTAACCGGAGAATTCTCAATCAACTGATTTGATAATCAGCCACTATATGAGGTGCGAGAAAAAACGCGAGGATTACATTGAAGTTTGGGATTTAACAACACCTTCCTTATCTATTTTACCATCGGCAGAAATTGTGTAATACGTTTTTTTAGACATTGCCGTCTTAAACACACATTCTCCATCAATATTCCAACCTTTTGTCGAGATTTTTTCAGTTACAGTAAAATGGCTATTATCGGTAAATTCAGTGAAACTTTCAAAATAATCTACATATTCAATATCATCGGTAACGGAAGATATGTCTGATTTCTCCTGTATCGGGAGTTTTAATACATCAGCTATGCTTCTGTTTTTGTATAGAAACATATAAATATCCTCAATATCGGAAAATTCGTAAACATATCCGCACATCAATAAACTATCTGACAATTCCTTTACTGAAAATAAACGGATAGAAGACACACTCGGCGGTGCTTTATCGGGTATTTTATCTGCTATAAGTACTTGAATTTGCAAAGTATCCAAATATACACCTTTTCGTGAGTATATATCCGGTATAGTATCAGCGAAAATAAGACTGTCAGCATCAATCTCTAAATCGCCAAGCCAAATCAGATTCTCGCTATCGCAATGTTCAATACCGGAATCTACTTCCTGCGATTTCGTAGCACGGTTGTTATTACAGCTCAACAAGGCAGCAATAAAGACAACCAAATAAAACGGAAAAATTTTATGCATATCTGTTCTGACAATTACATTAGTCAACCATTATCGCGCTATTTGTGACTCTGTGCGCGATATATGCAGTAAATTTAAATAAAAAATTCAGTTATAGCAAATAAATATAGGCGAAGAAGATAAAAGTGCTTTAACGTACAGCGAAAGTACGTTAAAGCACTCTATGGGGAAAAGTAATGTATCTGTATTTGCTAATTAGCCTGAATATTGTAAGTGTCGCCATTAGGTAAATTCGCGTGTATGCTTATCTTATCTGATTCCATTGTTAATGGTGCGTTCTGCAACGCATCCTTTGCCGCTTTATCAATTCCTCCGTAGATTATAGTTATGTCGCCGGATTTGCCGCTCATCAACACCATAAGCACCTCATAAATTCCATTCGTGCTTTCGGGGGAAGCATAAACAAATGCAGCGACAAGATTATTGTTCCGCCATTTATCATCCACACAAGGGGCACTTGGTTAAGGATGGTATATACCACATTGCCGGATTCGAGGATTTGCGATTCATTCAAATCACTTGCCATGGCAAGTTCTCCATTTACAGTAAGCCCAAGTATTGGGGTGTTGCAATCCGACTTAACAGAAATATTCGGGACATTCGAGAGAGCATTAAATGCTTCTTTCAAACTAATAGCCGAGGCGCTCAAAGCAAATGAAAGAGCTATTGTAAGGAGTAACACTATTTTTTTCATTATAAAAAGGCTTTTGAAATGAAACAAAATAGTGATGAGGTAAGTTTGATATCAAAAGATAATGATGAAAATTCCGGGTTGTGGGGGGCATGTCTCCGGATTTAGGGCTGACGCCTTAATCCCTATTCGTTGATAAAATTCGGAGTGAGACCCAATGATGCGAAAAACGCCGTTATACTTTTGCGTGTGATGTCATCGGCCTCCTCTTTAGTGCTTACCTGCTTTTTGGTGCGAGGCGCTGACACGTGCCATTTATCGGACTCCTGATTATAAGAGACCGTTGCCAATGTTGTGGCGTTTGTAGTGTAGGTGGTTTTGTCTCCTCCTGTTTTGATGTGTACTTTGTAAACTGCCATGTCTATTTGTATTTATTTAAACAATGCAAAAAAACGGTGGTTAAGATTTATGTCCGAGGGGCTACGGCGTCGGGGGGGGGGTATATACAACAAAAGCCCTCAGTTATTACGTGAGGGCTTTTATTGATTTTGAGGTTCCTAGCAGAATCGAACTGCTGTAAACGGTTTTGCAGACCGGTGCCTAACCACTCGGCCAAGGAACCTTGCTTTTGGGTTTTGCACTGCAAAGTTAATAATTTTGTTTTAATCCACCAACTTTTTGAGGCTTTTTTATTTATTATTTTTTACCCTAAAAGCTATAATCTTACATATCAATGCTTTCCGGAGCGCTTGAACGGCAGCCGCGGAAACATTTTGCGGACGCGTATCAGCACAGTTGTCACACTCTGCCCGGCAATCACCGTAGTGACGGCTCCGACGATAAGCACCAATCCCAGAAATTCCTGTGAAGTTATGCCCTGACCGAGTATGGTGACACCGAACAATATCGCCGACGCCGGCTCAAGTGCGCCGAGTATGGCTGTTGGCATAGGACCGATTATCTGTATAGCCCGAGTGGTGCATATAAATGATATTGCTGTCGGGAATACGGCAAGACCGATAAGATTACCCCACTGATACCATTCCCTGGGGGTGGTAAGCTCCACTCCCGAGGCTATGCGGCCTACAAACAGCAACGTTCCGAACAGCAACATGAAAAATGTGAGTTGCAACGTAGGTATTTCCTGCATGCGACGATGATTGATAGCAACAAGATATATGGCGTAGGACAACGCCGACACCACCACAAGCATCGTGCCGGTGGCATCAAGCGTGGCTCCGTCAGGGCCTTTATAGAGAAGCGCAATCCCGCCGAGCGAAACGACTATGCAACAGATCAGACGCACTGATATCCGCTCCTTGAAAAACACCACCATGATAAGAGCCACGATTATCGGATAGATAAACAGCAGCGTCGACGCAATGCCGGCGTTCATATACTTGTAACTCAGAAACAATGTCAACGATGACAGCGCCATAAGCAATCCCAGTATGACGGATGGCACCACGGCAAACTTCGGTATCGTCAGCTTGCGGCCTCGCATTATCACCATAGCGGCGATTATGGGCAGAGCAAGCAGATAACGGAAAAACACCACACTGTCAGGATTCATTCCGCCGCTTTCATACAATGGCACCGCAAAAAGCGGGTTCATACCGTAAGTGATTTCTGCTATGGCTGCTATCAGATAGCCTTTCCATAGATTGCTGCCTGTCGATTGTGTCATGTCTGCCGGTTGTTTATTCATTCTGTCGTTTCTCTTTTTCATCTCCGCCTGCAGCTTCATCACATCTGCGGCTTGAGCAACAGTCGCTCAGTTCGCAATGACCGCAGCCGTTGCGTTTTTTTCCTGATACTCTTCTGACGATATAAATGACAGCAATCGCAAGTATTGCCGCCACGGCCGCCCATTGCAATATATCTTCCATAATCGTGCCAAAAAATCTGTTTATTTATGCAGTTTGTCAATCAGTTTTTTCAGTCTTGACGGCGTGAGCGTATCGGGATATTTATCAAAGCCAAGCCGCAACACGCATCCCGCCTTATACTCGCTGCACCCATAGGCCGTGCGGCCTTTCAGTATATGCCCCTTATCACACAGCGGACATTTCACCTGCTCTAAAGAAGTGATTCGCGGAGCTCGCGGCGCTTTCGGCTTCTTTGCCGGAGGCAGCGGCTTTTCTTCTTTGCCGACCACCTCTATACGCGACGATGTGTTATCGCTCAGCACATTGATTACAATCTCCGAAATCTGCTGCTTCAGTTCGCTTATGAACTCCGGCGCGGAATATTGCTGACGCTCAATCTTGCGCAGTTTGTTTTCCCATATACCCGTAAGTTTAGGACTCTTCAGCAGTTCCTGATTTATCGTCTCGATAAGCTGTATGCCTGCGGCCGTAGGGAGAATGCTTTTACGCTGACGGCAGATATAGTGCCGTTTGAAAAGAGTCTCGATTATAGCCGAGCGTGTCGACGGGCGCCCTATTCCATTTTCCTTCATCGCCTCGCGCAATTCTTCGTCATCGACATTCTTTCCGGCCGATTCCATCGCACGCAACAGCGTTCCCTCGGTATAGAGTTTCGGCGCCTGGGTCGATTTTTTCTGAAGGAAAGGTGCATGCGGTCCGCTTTCGTTGACCGTAAACGCAGGCAACACCTGACTGTCATCGGCAGCCTTGTCACTATCATCTTTGGTCGGAGTCAGCACTTTGCGCCATCCTTCATCGGTGATGACCTTTCCGGTAGCGCGAAATTCAATGTCGCCGACCTTGGCCGTGACTGTCGTAGAGTCAAACCGGCAGTCGGGATAAAACGCTGCGATAAATCGCGTGGCTATCAGATGATAAAGCAGGCGTTCGTTTCCGACGAGTGATGTCGGAGACTGCCCCGTCGGAATTATCGCATGGTGATCGGTCACCTTACTGTTGTCAAATATCTTCTTCGACCGCGTTATAGGCTGCTCGAGCACCGGCGCAGTCAGCGGCGCGTACGGTGTCATACGACGCAGTATATCCGGCACTTTCGCGCGAATATCTTCCGACAGATAAGTTGTGTCGACACGCGGATAAGTCGTCACCTTCTTTTCGTAGAGCGACTGTATCAGGCTCAGAGTCTCATCTGCCGTCCATCCCCATTTTTTATTGGTCTCTACCTGCAGTGACGTCAGGTCAAACAGCCTCGGCGCCGACTCTCGTCCCTGCTTCTGTTCGATATCGGTAATAGTCAGCTCCTTCGTCTTTATGCTTTCCAGCGTTTCGTTGGCGGCCTCTTCGCTCTTGAACCTGCCGGTGCGGGCATTGAACGTAGCATCGCGGTAGACAGTCTTCAGTTCCCAGAAATCCTCCGACTTGAACGCCTCTATCTCTTTGTGGCGTTGCACGATCAGCGCGAGCGTCGGAGTCTGCACACGTCCGATTGACAACACATTGCCGTTGCCCGACGTATACTTCAGCGTATACAGGCGCGTGGCGTTCATGCCTAATATCCAGTCACCTATCGCACGCGACAGCCCGGCATGATACAGCGGATCGAAATCCGACTGCGGACGCAGGTTCTTGAACCCGTCGCGTATGGCTTCGTCGGTAAGCGACGAGATCCAGAGTCGTTTCACCGGACACTTGATTGACGCTTTTTGCATCACCCAGCGCTGTATTAGCTCACCTTCCTGCCCGGCATCGCCGCAGTTTATCACCTCGTCGGCCTCCTTTATCAGCGACTCTATTACTCTGAACTGCTGCTCTATCCTCTCCTGATGTATCACCTTTATAGAGAATCTGGCGGGAAGCATCGGCAACTGCGCGAGCGACCACCGCTTCCACAGGGGGGTATAGTCAGCCGGCTCCTTGAGCGTGCACAGGTGACCATAGGTCCACGTCACCCTGTATGCATCGTTTTCATAATATCCGTCACGACGCACGTTCGCACCCAATATAGTGGCAATATCCTTGGCTACACTCGGTTTTTCTGTTATGCAGACTATCACTTTTCTTTATCCATTATTTAGCAGTGACAGGCACCGTCACATCTCCCTTAGCGGTATGAAATATGATGATGCCGTCATGTATTATTCTTGGGCTAAGCGCCATCGGGAAATCAATCTCGACATAAATCTCGCCGTTGTCCTCCCACTGGAAATATCTCTCGAAATCGACTCCGTCGATATCATTCGCGTCGAGTCTCAGCTCAGGCAACTGAAGCGTCACGCCATCGATGCGGCCCGACGTGTGCGGACGTCCGTCAAGATGACCGCACACACGTGTCACATTGTCATCCTGTTTATATATTATATCACCAATGGTAAATCCCAACTGCCGGTTTGCTCCGGCCGTGGCAGTGACACGTTCAGTCTGCGTACCTGCCTGCCGGGCTGCTGCAACGGGAACCCCTGCGACACATATCGCCGCAGCCAATATCACTGTCAGTTTCTTTCCGATTTTGCTTCCTGCCATAATTGTTCCATTTCATCAAGGGTTAATTCTTTAAGTTTGCGCCCCTGCTTTTTAGCAGCGGCCTCTATATAATTAAACCGCGAGATGAATTTTTTGTTTGTCAGCTCAAGCGCCGAATCGGGATGCATGCCATAAAGCCGTCCGGCATTGACGAGTGAAAACAACAGATCGCCATATTCGGCAAGCATTTCCGGCGTAGGCTCAGGCTTCGCGGAATTGTCAGAGGCAGCACTCGCGCGCTCCATCTCCGACTCAAACTCGGCGATTTCCTCTTTCACCTTAGCCCAGACATCTTCCGGCCGCTCCCAGTCAAAACCGACATTGGCGGCCTTTTCCTGCACCCTGTAGGCTTTGATTAGCGGAGGCAGCGATGCCGGCACTCCGGAAAGCACGGTCTTGTTGCCGTCTTTCTCCTTCAGCTTTATCTGTTCCCAGTTCAGTTCCACCTGATGCGCCGTATCCGCCTGTGTCTCGCCGAACACATGCGGGTGACGGTAAATCAGTTTTTTACAGAGTGCGTCGGCCACATCGGCTATATCGAAATCTTCTTTCTCTTCGCCGATCTTGCTGTAGAAAAGCACATGCAGAAGCACATCGCCCAGCTCTTTCTTGATATTCGGAGTATCCTCTGACAGAAGCGCGTCGCAAAGTTCATACACCTCCTCTATCGTATTCGGGCGGAGCGACTGGTTGGTCTGCACTCTATCCCACGGACACTTCTGACGAAGCTCATCGAGCACGTCGATGACGCGACCCAGAGCTTCAATTTTTTCCTGACGGTTATGTGACATATTCCAGTTATTTATTTTTGCCGTCATATCGTTCAAGGCCCTGATTAAGCCAGAGCATGAATTTTTCGACACTGTTGTCATAATATACAGGGTCATTCAACGGACGTCCCTCATTGTCGAGCGCGATATAATAGGGCTGAGAGTTGGCGCCGAACTTATAGCTTTGCAGGAATGCCCACTTCTCGCCTACCGTCTCCAGATTATACTCAGTGCCGTTGGCTTTTACCACCATAGGTTTGACAAGCTCTTTCTTGTCGTCGACCATAAGTTTGATTACCACGAAATTGTCGGCCAGCATCGAGCGCACCTGATCGGTATCGAATACCGCAGCCTCCATATTGCGGCAGTTGACGCATCCGTAACCCGAGAAGTCCATAAGCACCGGCATGCCGTGTTCTTTCGCATACATCATACCTTCATCGTAATCAGAAAATTCGACATAATGGGTGTCATGAGTGTAAAGATTGAAATCCTGAGTCTCGAGCGGCGGCACAAAAGCGCTGCAAGCCTTCAGTGGCGCGCCCCACAATCCGGGCAGCAGATATATTGCAAACGCCAGCGGGAAGATGGCGAGTATAAACCGCCCTACTCCCACATGATCTTTCTTGTCATCGTGGCTGAATCTGATTTTGCCTAAAAGATACAGACCGAGCATTACAAACAGCACTATCCATATCGATATGAACACCTCGCGGTCAAGCAGACGCCATCCGTAGGCCATATCGGCCACCGACAGAAACTTCAGCGAAAGTATAAGCTCGCAGAAACCGAGCACAACCTTTACAGAGTTGAGCCAGCCCCCTGATTTCGGCATCTCTTTGAGCATGCCGGGGAAGAATGCGAAAATCGTGAACGGCACAGCCAGTCCGAGAGCAAACCCGCCCATGCCGAGAGCCGGACCGAGAATATTGCCCTGTGAGGCAGCTTCCACCAGAAGCGTGCCGATAATCGGACCCGTGCATGAGAATGACACAAGCACGAGCGTGAACGCCATGAAGAATATGCTTATTATGCCTGATGTGCTTTCCGCCTTGCTGTCCATCGCGTTTGACCATTTCTGAGGCAGTTTGATATCAAACGCGCCGAAAAACGAAATCGCAAACACCACAAGAAGCAGGAAGAAGATGATATTGAAAATGGCGTTGGTCGACAGCTCATTGAGCTTGCCCGCGCCGAAAATCAGCGTTATAGCGATGCCGAGCACGAGATATATCACCACAATGGCCACGCCGTAGGTCAGAGCGCCGGAATTGAACTTGCCCCCCTTTTTCTGCTTCAGGAAAAAGCTCAGGGTCATCGGTATCAGCGGCCACACACAGGGTGTGAGCAAAGCGGCGAGTCCGCCGACAAATCCCAATATAAGTATAGCCCAGGGCGACTGGTCGGCTGTCGGCGTAACTGTTTTCACCGGCGCCCACCACTCTGCGTTGATTTCCGCGTCAGTAGTCAGGCCGCCGTCATTGCCGGCAGAGTCAGCAACGTTTACGGCGGTCGCAGCACTTTCTCCAGCCTCTTCATAACCATTGCCGGTTACTGTCAGATTTACCGTCCTGGGGGTCAGACATGCTGTCGCGTCACAAGCCTGATATCTTATGCGGAGCGCAACCTTATACCCTTTCCCTTCTTCAAACGTGAACGGCAGAGTGAAGCTGACATCTTCGCTCCACGACGACAGTTCCGCACCCTGACTCTCTTCGTAATGCGACTCCGGAGCCACTGAAGCCGAAAGTGAGCCGGTCGATGTCACGGCTTCGTTACCCTCCGCCTTTATTTCAAGCGAGTTATATCCGCCCTCAGGCGCAAATGAATAGAAGTGATAACCCTCGGCCACCTTTGCCGTTATCACCACGTGCCCCGAGCCCTGCGCGTCAGTCACAGCCTCCGCGCTCCACTCCACGCCTTCCGCGCCTCTCGCCGCAATCGGCAGCAGACCCAGAAGCAACAGGGTCAATATCTTTACATTCTTTTTAATAATGCTTCGCATCATGTCTGTCATGTTGAAGGTTAAAATTTATCAGTGAAAATTCAGTGTGACCTTTATTTGTTTTTCCCGGCCGGTATCGTCAGATTGAAATTATATTTTTGCGGAGCGTTGCATGTCTCGCCATTGCATGCCTGATAACTTACCGTACCGACAATTTTAGCGTTTGCCGGATCGGCTACCTCAAAATCGCGTATAAGTTCGACTTTGCTGCCCCAATAGGTCACATCAATGCCGAAAATATCGTCGTGAGTCTTTACGGGAGCCACCGAAGGCTTAATCTCGCCCTTGAATTTTATGCCGGCCGACTTGCTGAAATCGGCGTTCATCGCACGCGGGCCGCCTTCGCCGACCTCAAATCCATATATATGCCATCCTTTCGACGGAGTAAGCGTCAGTATCACCTTGCCGGTCTTGCTGCCGGTCATCTCCACCCGTGAGCTCCAGACAGCAGCCGACGGAGCGCCGCCAAAACCTTTCATCTGCGCGTTTGATGCCACGCACGCGATAATCGCGATAAAAATTGCTATGATTTGTTTCATGTCTTTTGATTAGTTTCATATTTTAATGCGCAAAATTACGAAATTTCCGAATATAATATACGTCTGCCCCACGGATAAACTTCCCCATTTCCTCAATTTTTAAGAGTTCCGCGCTTTATTTAGCTATTTTTAAATAAAACATCACATAAACACGCACCATATCTGCCGATATATCAAAAAAAAATAGTAAATTTGCATTGAAATTTTTTTATTTTAAAAATTCATCAACCTCTTACATAGATGGACAACAATAAAATATTGTATATAGCTCAAGAAATCTCTCCCTATCTACCACAGTCGCCATTGGCCGATATCTCTCGCATTCTCCCGCAGGCTATACTTGAAAAAGGCTACGAAGTAAGATCATTCATGCCAAAATACGGCAACATCAACGAACGCCGCAATCAGCTTCACGAAGTGATACGTCTCTCGGGCATGAACATCATCATCGACGACACCGATCATCAGCTCATCATCAAAGTCGCCACACTGCAGCCCTCGCGCATGCAGGTCTACTTCATCGACAACGATGACTACTTCCAGCATCATGCCGTAAAAGATATCGAGATACGCCAGACTCCGGAAGACAACGACGAGCGCATAATGTTTTATGTAAGAGGCGTGATCGAGACAGTCAAGAAACTCCGCTGGGAGCCAGCCGTAATACAGAATGTAGGATGGATCACCGCTTTGGCGCCGCTCTATCTGAAAAAAATATACGAGAGCGACCCGTCATTCCGCTCGTCAAAGATAGTCTACTCGCTTGTCAATGACAAATTCGAAGGCACACTCGATCCTCGTTTCCTCGACAAACTGCTTATGGACGGCTTCAGCAAAGAAGATCTCAAGGAGATTGCCGACGGACCAGTCGACTACCTCGCGCTCAACCGTCTCGCCATGCGCTATGCCGACGGTATAGCACAGCTCATGCCCGACGTCGACCCGCAACTCGTCGAATATGCCGAAAGCCTCGGCATTCCGTTCCTTCCCTATCAGGAAGAGGAGAACCTCGCACAGAATTATCTCGACTTTTACAACAACTTATGAGATTTAAAACATTTCCCGTCATAGCCGCATCATTAATCGCCTCTGCCGCTATAATAGGCTGCGACGATACAACAGACGGCATCGGATCATCTCTCATTCAGTCAGAGAACAATATCATCATCGAAAGCGACTTCTCGCTTTCGGGACATTCGGTCGAAAACGAGAAAGTGCAGTCGCGCACGGCAATGCTCCTGCTCGGCTCAATCGATGCCGACAACTACGGCAACTTCGCCTCCGACTTCGTAACCCAGTTCATGCCGGTGTCACGCCTTGACACAACGCTGACCTCAGCCTCGGCCATCGACTCTGTCAAACTTAAACTGATGTATGCCCCCGGCAACTTCGTCGGCGACTCCATCATGCCCATGGGACTCGAAGTCTACAGACTCAACAAAGGCCTCAAAGCCCCTATTTTCTCCGACTTCGACCCTCAGGACTATTACGACCCGTCAAATCCGATAGGATCGACAGTCTACGCCACCAGCAATCTCGAGCTTTCCGATTCGCTCAAAAAGCTCGACCACCGCGACATATATGTCGACCTGCCCCTGGATCTCGGCATAGAGCTCTACGACCTCTATCAGTCAGACCCCGCCGCATATAACAATCCTGAAGTATTCGCGCAATACTTTCCCGGCATATACGTGCGCAACAGCTACGGCTCAGGACGTGTCACCCAGATTGGCGCCACACTCCTTCAACTGTACTATCACTATGACACCGTAAACTCCGCAGGACGCGACACCACCTACAACTATGTAGGCAGTTTCTACTCGGCCACTCCCGAAGTCCTCTCCAACAACAACATAGACTACAGCATCGCGCCGCAGCTCAACGACATGGTTGCCGAAGGCAAACCGCTGATAGTGGCTCCCGCCGGACTTGAAGTGGAAATGACATTCCCGCTCCTTGACATCATCGACAGCTACCGCGAAAAGGCCGGACGACTCTCTGTCATCAACAACCTGACGATGTCAATTCCTGCCACCAACATATCCAACACCTACGGCATCCGTCCGCCGTCGCAACTGCTAATGGTTCTGAAAAAAGACAAAGAGAAATTTTTCGAGGAAGGAAAAGTCACCGATGGTGTGACATCGTTCTACGCAACATTCTCAGACGCGACTGACACCTACGATTTCTCATCGCTTCGCGACTATCTTCTCGACGCGCTCCAGCGCGAAGAGCCGCTCACAGCCGATGACTTCACATTTATCCTAACACCCGTAACCGTTGATGCCGAGACGGTCTATGACCCCTACACCGGCACAAACAAGGTTTACGTCAAAGCAATCGTGCCTTACGTGCAGCAGCCCGCAATGGCAGCCCTGCTCCTCGATGAGGCAAAGATTGAGCTTACATTCACCAACCAGTCGGTCGAATAAACAGTATACCGAAAAAATATATGGAAATATTTAATGCACGCCACAAAAAAATGCATTAATATTTCCATATTTTAATCAAAACGACTATCTTTGCAATCGCAAAAGCCCCAGAGACCGGAGCAAGGCTTCACTCTTCGGCAAAACAGACAATCAAGCCGCAATAGCTCAGTTGGTAGAGCATTTCATTCGTAACGAAAAGGTCCCGGGTTCGAGTCCCGGTCGCGGCTCAAACAGCAAGCTACAGAAAACAGCCAGAGCATCGTCTCCGGCTGTTTTTTTTATATCCATAGCAATAGAATCAACAACAAACCACGATTGAAGCGTCATAAACAATGGTACCGGATGAAGGCGGAGCAGGGACGGGGCGTCTCGCCCCCGAGGATGGAGCAGAGACTATTGCATAACTCGGGAAAATGCCTCAAAAAAGTAGGGACGCACGGCTCGTGCGTCCGTCAACAACCTGATAACCAACTGTTAACCTCGGACGCACGAGCCGTGCGTCCCTACAATATGAAGTGCAGCAACCCCTCAAGACAAAGCCGGAAATTATCCACGGGGGCGAGACGCCCCCGCCCCTACCCCCTACACACAAAAATCACATTTTCACCATAGCGATGTCACATTTCATAGCGGCAGTGCGTAATATAGTCGAGATATCTCTTACGGACACTCCGAAATCATATAAAAACAACCATAAAAATTGAAAGTCATGTTTGAACTCGTACAAGCTCTCGTTCCAATCGCAGTCGCAGTCGTTCTCCCCGTTCTCATCGTGTGGATTGTGTTTCGCGCTGCCAGCAACAAAGACAACAAAAACGCCGAAATCATCATCAAGGCAATTGAAAACAATTCAACAGTCGACACTGACAAACTCGTCAATGCTCTGAGCAAACGCGGCAAAACGCCCGAACAGCTGCTTCATCTCCGTCTGCTCCGAGGCTGCATATTCACCTTTATCGGCATCGCAATGGCAATATGCATCGCTATAAAATCATACTCTCTGCCCGAAATCCATCTCCGCTACAGTTCGATGATGTTTTCCGGCATATTCCTTGCCATAGGCATAGCCTATCTGGTGGTTTACTTCGTGACACGTAATGCGAAAAGCAACGAAGATTAACAGCGTGATCGATGACCAGGCAGCAATTCATCGAATATGTAGAGGCAAATCAGAGAGCGGTGCGCCGCTTTCTGACTGCCCTCTGTTGTGGGGATACCGCTCTGGCCGATGACCTTGCCCAGGACACTTTTGTCAAGGCTTACATCTCATGCGACAGTTTCCGGGAAGGTGCCAAATTTTCGGCGTGGATATACCGTATAGCCTACAACACCTTTGTCAGCTGCAAACGTAGCTACCGCCGGTCAGAACCGATAACCGAAGCGGCCGGCCTCGACAGCGACGACCGCTCCGACAAAGCGTTTGAATATCAGGAACTGTATGCCGCTCTCGACCGGTTGACCGAAAAAGAGCGTTCGGCCATATTGCTGCATTATATGCAGGGATATGCCATCAACGAGATTGCCGACATAACAGGCTCATCATCGGAAGCTGTGCGTCAGCAGCTATCAAGGGGACGCGCCCACCTTAGAGAGTGTTTGAATTTAAACCGTATTGACTGAAAGTAAAAACTTCAAATTAATCCAAACACTCACTGTTTTTTTAAAAGAGTAAATCATGGAAAAGGACAAAATATCATCTCTCTTCGGGAATTATGAGCCCGAGCTGACTTCCGACGCACTGTTTATGGAGCGGTTCGAACGAAACCTCCGGGCTGTCGAACTGGTAAAAGGCAAAGTCGGAGAAATGCGCAAGCGTAACCGGCTGGCTGTCGCAGTCGCAGCGCTGACCGGATTCGTAGCCGGCATTATATGCACGCTTTGTTATCCGCTGCTGCTCGAAACCATCGGCAACCTGGCAGAGGCAGGCACTGCCGCGGCCGCACACATAGCCGACTATGGCAGCTTCTATATCTGGACTCTCATCTGCATCGTCACGGGCATTCTCACCTATACGGCCTACGACATCACAATGATTGCCACAAAGAAATCAACCCGCACTGCCATGTAGGCCAACTTCAGATATCGCAGAGCCGGAGACTCGGGGTCAATCACAACCTCCGAGCCTCCGGCTCTCTGTTTCAGATATTGATATAGCTTTTCAGCGCTTCGACATATTCAATAAAAGCGTTGCGTCCGATGTCACTGACCGAGCATATTGTGCGCGGGCGTTTTCCCGACATATCTTTTTCGATATTTATATATCCTGCTGAAGCCAGTTTATCGAGCTGCACACTGAGATTGCCGGCGGTCGATTCGGTTTTCTCTTTAAGATAGACAAAATCAGCCTCCTCAACATTCATCAGTATCGACATTACCGCCAGTCTCAACTGTGAGTGCAGCAATGGATTCAGTTCTTGCATTTTTGTCTGGAATTTAATTTGTTTCTGATTATAGCCGCCGGCACAATAAACATCACAAGAAATGCTTGAATATAGAAAACCATAATATAATCAATACTTACAGGTATATCGCATATTATTAGTGCTACAATAGCAAATCCCCATATTACCGAAAATCCACCTCCTGCAATATAATACTTTTGTTTAATGACAATCCCTTGTATTGCCGTTGCAAATCCGACAACAACAAGATCGTAAAACACCATTAACATCCAGGTTTTTGAATAACCGTCCAACGGCATCAGACAACATATAACGGTTACCCCTATCGCGATATACCCCAATGCTTTCCATATGCCTTCATTTATGTTATCTATCGTAGTTTTGACAACTTTCCCATTATCAAATTTATTGGCAAGATTGATATGCATCGGTAAACCGACACCAGGAATTGCAAACCAGGCAAGACTGACCCAGGGAAGGTTTTCGACTTTGTTTAGAGCTATTACTATAAATCCGGTAACTATTGCAAGCGTGGCCCAAATGATTGATATTCGCAGGTTGGGCATTGACATGCGCTGTTTGGAGGCTTCTATCATCTGAGTGATTACCTGCATTCCCTCCTCCGGAGTAATTTTTTTCTCTTCCATTTTTTGTTTATTCTGATTAGACAAAATGGTTTATAATATAAACAATATACTGATAAAAAAGTGGATTCAGCTATTTAGTGCTCCTTTTCGTGTTTTATTGTTTAGAATATGTCCCGGCACTATCATCATGGCCACGAATATGACGATGAAAAAAGGCATAAACCAAGAAACATATAACGCCACATGGCCGGCAATGCAAGCCAACGTGAACAGTCCGGCTGACAGACCTATCGCCCCACCAACTATCAGAGATGTTTCCTTGACGACAATTCCTGATGCAATTTCAGCAAAAGGGACGACTATCAATGCTATCGCGAACATCATTGACCATGCATCAATACCCCTGACAAGCAAAAATGCAAGACAGATAGCCGTAGATACAATTGCGCTGGCACCAACGGTAGACCATATTCGGGATGTTACTGCGTCTGAATAGTTTTTGACGCCCTTTTCTCGTTGCAGTTTCTTGTCCATTATTGGAGTCAGTGTGCCTCCGATAATCCAGATTAGAAACCATAGCCAGTTCCAAACCGGATTATGAGTGATTCCGACGAGTATCCAAATAAGCGTCGAAATGGTTACTGTCAGATAGCCCCACATTAACATAATGCGTCCATCGCCTATGTAGCGTTGCTTGGTGCGAGCAATCATAGAAGTTATCACTTCGAGGCTCTCTTTTTCGGTAAGTTTTCTATCATCCATTTTGTAAGGATTTTGAAGGTTAATATTAGGTTTATAACATAAACCATTTGATTCTAAAAAAAAGAGCGGTCGCGCGATTCCACTCATGTTTTCGTTGCAAAGATAGTTTAGTTTATAATATAAACCAAATTTTTCGACAATTAATTTCAAAAATTAGAAAAGACATGGGCTGCGGAGCTCAGAAAGCAGTCAGTTCAGAAAGCAGTATCCAACCATTTCATAGTCCACTCCGTTATAAATAAGTAAGTCTTAAGAAAGCCATAAAAATTATTACTTATTATTATAAATTTAATTTTATACGATCATGTTTTGGTTTTGGTTTGGCATAGTTGTATTTGCAATCGGACTGATAGTCAGATATATATTCAAATACCGATATTACCGCGACTACAAGGCCAACGGGCATACACCCTTGAAAAAGCAGGAGCTGAAAGCGCACTACCGCCCGCTGATATTTATTGGTCTCGGCATTGAAGTGCTCGGCTGCCTGATAACAGTCATAGCCGCATTCGCATAGACATGATGCGGACACACTGCATAAAACAGCGCGCCCGCATCGTTTTTTATAAAATCCCAAATTAACGTCGTGTAGCTTTTGAGGAGTCGACTCCGGCATCGACATTGACAAGTTTGCCGGCTCCGCGCTTCTGTCGTCCCCACTGTAAATTGTAACTGAACTGGAGGAATGGCATCGGAGCCATGTCGATGCGCAGATGCATCTCGTTGTTGTTGTATCTGTTGTAGAGACGCGCGCCCTGGTCATATTTTGTAAACGGGCAATACACTCCGGCTGCTATCTCCCAATTGTCGCGGCCATAGCCGAGCGACACTACCGAATATGATTCGCCCCACGTAAGTTTTTCACCAAACAGACTTGACTCAGATTTCTGATACTGCGCCATCAGGTTAAATCCCCAGTGCTGCACCACTGCCGTCACACCGCCGCTCCAGTTATGATTATAGTGACGGTAGCCTCTGCCCTTCATTCTCTCGGCTTTATACTGTAGTGTTCCGCTCATCATCACCCAGTCGGGTATCACTTCCACCTGCGGGGAGAGATAGAAAGCGAGGTTCTGGAGCCCGTCGCTGTTTTCAAACGATGTGACGAGACGGTCATCTGCCCAGTTGTAGCAGGCCGTGATAGCGTCAGGTGAAGAGAATGCACGCAAGCCTAACGCGCCCATCACGCGGGGAAACATGAAGTTGTAATTGAGCGACAGCATATATGACGAGGAGGTCTTGAGATTTGGATTTCCGATCTGCCACTGAAAACCGTCGAGCTGCTGCGGAGCGACATTCGTTTCGGCAAGTGACGGAGCTGTCTGCCATGATGTGAAACCGAGACGCAACTGATGAGACTGCGCCGGCTTGTAGGTGGCGGAGAACTGCGGGCGAAGGTTCCAGGAGCTGTTTCCCTGATTGGTTTCCTTGAAATGAAACGAGGTGTATTGCGCGCCAAGACCGCCGGTCAGTGTCACTTTGCCGATGCGGCGGAAATATTCTGCAAAGAGATACACCTTGTCCTGACGCTGGTTGAATACCTCTCCGCCGAGATTTTCGTAAGTAGAGCGGTTTCTGTTGGCTGTGTATGATACACCGGCTGTCAGTTTCGAGTTTCTCCAGTTTCTTATATAGTCGGCCTCGATGCCATACGCGCTGTTGCGGTCTTTGATTGACGTATTGACATCAGTAATATATTCAGTAGCTCCGGCCACCTGCTCTGTATATGACTGGACAGTGCGTCCGTTGTATAACGAGGCGTTGAAATCAACAGCAATCAGCTGATTATGCGCGAAATGCTGCTCCAGATAGGCAGAGAGAACAGGAGAAAATCCCGTGCGGCGGCTGTAGTCACGCATACGGATATCATTCTCACCGTTACTGAGCGACATCAGCCCGTCAAACATTGAGCCTTCCGGCCAGCGTCTGTCGCCTCGGATTGCAACCCACAACACAGTCGTGTCAGGCTTGATGTAGCTGTAGTCGAGCTGCAGGCTGCCGGATGTGTCATTGACATAGCCGTCGACAGGAGTTTCAGTGCGGGTCAGAATGCTGCCGTCGGGGCGGGTGAATGTCTCGGTATATTCACGATGGGCGTCAATCTTGTTGGTGAGTTTATAGTTGGCACTCACTCCCCACTGCGAACGTCCGTTGTTAAGTTTCAGTGACGCGCCGTAATTGCCGAACGCCGTATTGAGCGACGGCATCGCTTGCGCCATCAGCGAGCCTCCCAGAGTAGGATTTGCAACAATGAAATTGACCACAGCAGTGGCGCCGTTATATCTCAGGCCTGGATTATCGGTCCACTCCACCCGCTT
The DNA here is from genome assembly GCA_947174275.1 of uncultured Muribaculaceae bacterium. GTDB lineage: Bacteria > Bacteroidota > Bacteroidia > Bacteroidales > Muribaculaceae > JAGBWK01. Next base: position 71,726 of record CAMWIJ010000003.1, on the reverse strand, counting down.
GATTGTCTCAGGCAAAAGCGCTTTCACCTGGTCGATTGTAGCCACACGCCCGTTGATCCGCACCTGCACATCTTTGCCCGACGAGGTAACGGTGCCGAGCACATCGTTGACCGTCATTGTCGGTATAAGCATATTCCTCAGCAGTGCCATACCGTCTTTAGAAGCCTCTACGGCACTCTTCGACGGATAGAACACATCCATATCGGCCTTGTGGATTACTTTCGGCGCCTGCACGGTGATTTCGGCAAGGGCATCGGCCTGAATGGTGTCGGGCACTTCAGTCTGCGCGAACGCGGCTGTCGCGCAAAACATTGTTGCAATCAATGTGGCTGCTGTTTTCTTTTCTCTTGACATAAACATCGGTTTTAAATGATTTTCAAAATTGCTGTCAACCTCTGCTTTCCGCTGCCGGTATCGACTCCGGCATGTCATCGTCGTGTGGTTGACTTCCGATGCAAAATTATGTCTGAAAACGTCTTAACTCCAAATATAAAAGTCTTAACAAGGCAGATGCAACGCCCTGATAATCAGCACATGTTTTTCTTAAAAATCTAAATTTGCGCCACTGCGGTCTAAAACCGCCTTAACCGGCCGGCTCCCGGCGCAGAAATGCCATTATATCTTCCTTCTCTGCGATGCCGAGTTTGCGCCTTATCGCAGATTTGCGCACATAAATAGTGGCAGTGGTCTGAGATGTTATCACCGACATCTCTTTGGTGGAAAATCCGGCCGCCATGAGCACGATTATCTGAGTCTCTTTCTCGGTCAGGAGCTCACCATAACGCTCACGCAACCGCGTGTAAAATCCGGAATAAAGATTATCGATGACATCGTAGAGATTATGCCAGTTGACAAGATTGTCGCCAATCTCGGCACCTATCGACGATATGCGCCGCAACATCTCGCGGTTCTGCTCCGTCGGAGTCTCTGCCACCATCTTCACTATGCCAAGCTGCTGAAGCATGGCGCGACGCAGAGTCTCGTTGTCAGGTTCCGCGACAGCAGGCACGCTCTTGAATTCATCGACCATCTTCTGCAATGCCTCCGCACGCTCCTCGCTTTCCAACTGGCGGCGCCGGCGGATTTTTGTTATCCAGACAAGCGACCCTGACACAATCACGCTTACAAAGACTATCACCATTATGATTATTGTCTTGTTCCGATTTTCAGCCTTGAGCGCCAGTGCGCGGCTCTCACTCTTGAGGGCACTCCTCTCCGACTCCCACTGTGATGCCTGCATGCGGTTGAACCGCTCTTTCTGTCGGTTGGTATTCTGCGCTATGTGTGTGGGCGACAAATGCCCCGTTTCCCGATATTCCAATACTGCTTGCATCAAACGGCTGAAATTCTGATAATAATTGTCCTCCTCAAAACTGAGATTGGTGGATATGCTGTCGGCCTCGGCCAGATAATTGATAGCCCCGGCATAATCACCCATGTTGAAATGATTGTACGCCTTCAGCATATATATGACATAAGTGGCGTCGTTGCCCGGAGCATGCTCCAATATATAGTCAGCCATTTCATTGCTTTCCGCATAGCGCTTGAGTCCCAGTAGCAGTTGGACACGCTCCAGTGTAAATTCAAAATGCAACCTGCCATCGCCATTCTCGCTCGCAAAGACCAAAAGGCTATCTATAATCTCAAGAGCACTGTCAAGATGCCCCGCATACTCGTATGCCGCAACCATCATATATTTTGCCTCGACGCGCCTAAGCGGATCCGTCTCCATTCTGGCGAGCCTTTTTGCCGGTCTGACATTACTCTCACCTTCATAACGTGAAGCTCCGAGAAGGACGCGCATACGCAAAGCCTCGACCATCAGTGAATCAGGCACGCTCTCCAATGATGTCAGCGAATCAAGCATCGCCACCGCGCCCGGTGTATCACCTACCCAGAACTTATAAAAAGCCGTCAGTGCCCCGCTACGCATATCCCTGACCTTGTCCTTGCCGCTATAATACTTATGGGCCATTCCGATAAGCGAGTCCCCTATCATCGACCTGTTCTGCCGCAGATGAGCCAATGCCATGATATAGGCATATTTTGCCCGAAGCGAATCATGCCCGAGGTCGGCAACATCAATACTCTCAAGAATGATCACTGCACTGTCGGTCATGCATGTCTCCAGACACCGCCCGGCGTCGGTGAGGATACGGTCATAGCGTTTCTGCGACTGTCCGCATGCCATCAGCATCAGGCAACACAATGCCACCGCAGGCAACAACCTGCACACAATATCTTCCCTTTTTCCCATCGTATCATTCGTTCAACAAATCCTCAAGGGTGCTGTAAAACTCCTCGTCTTCACCTATATGCATATCCCTGACATTGCCGTCAGGGTCAATAATGATTTTGGTAGGATAACTTCTGACCGGATAACCCGCCACCGTGCCGTCCGGCCCGTTCGCGGCCAACAGATTGACCCACGGAAGCTCATAATCCTCAACAACGCGTTTCCACTCCGCCTCATGATCGCCGCAGGCCACCGCCACAATCTCCATACGGTCGGAATACCTGCCGTATATCTCCTTCATCGTGGCGAAACCTCTCCGGCACGGGCCGCACCATGTCGTCCAGAAATCAAGCAACACCCACTTGCCGCGCAGGCTGCTGAGCGTAAACTGAGTGCCAGTGCTGTCAGGCAGATTGAAATCAATGCACGGCAGCCCGTTCTCCACAATATTGTCCATCATCTGACGCTGAGCCATAGTCCTGAGCACACTTTTCCTCTTGGCGCACAACGCCGGATAATATAACGTATTGGCAGCCTCGGGAGCAAGACATTCAAATGCTTCGGGGACAAACTCATCCTCGATGCAGAAAAGATGGTACACGACACGCTCCGAAGCCGGACGCTCAGTCACCATCTTGCGGAGAAATCGACGATGCGCGGCAGTGATAGAGTCATATTGCACGTCAGTCCACTTGCTGCGGGCAAACCTGAACGTCTTGTACCTGAAATCATCGGCCTCATCGGCGTACGGCAGCTCCTCGTCATAAAGGGGCGTATCTGATATCTCATACTTCATCGGGCTTATTGACGACACCACCATATCGATATGCTCACCCGGACGGATATACAACGTAGGCGCACTGTAATAGTCAAACTGTACCATAAAAGCCGAAGGCACAGCCTCCGCGCCGACACTTACTGTATCGCCGGCGACAGCGACAGCCACCCGCCTCCCGTTCTGGAGAATACCGACATAATCATTCAAAAACAAAGAAGAAGTATCAGCAGGCACCCCCGCCACACGCAATATGACAGAGTCAGGCCGCTGCGTCCCGTTAAAAATAAAACTGATCCCCGGCCTCTTCGCAGCCCCCATATTGACCGCCTTTTTGGAGGCACACGAGCACACGAGTGCCATAAATCCCAAAAGTCCTATGAATATATTCCTCATGATTTCAAAAATATGAATATGTAAATATATCCATTTATTTTTGAAATCATGCCAAATTTTAAGCAAAAGATGCCGGAAAACGCTTTTTTCGTTCTCCGGCATCTTATATATCTGTATAGTGCTGCTTATTTTATGGCGGCGATGAGGGTTTCGAGGGCTTTTTCGATGTTTGAGGCATCTTTGCCGCCTGCCTGGGCGAAGCCGGGCTGACCGCCGCCACCGCCTTTTATGGCTTTGGCTGCCTCGCGCACCATTGCAGATGCATTGAGTCCGCGCGCCACGACATCGTCGGCAAGCATCACAGTCAACAACGGTTTGCCGGCTACGTCTGTCGTAGCTGCCACGAATGCCGAGCCTTCAGGCATCTGTGCCCTGACTGCAAACGCCACATTCTTGACAACATCGGGAATACGCACTCCTGACATTGTCATGAGTCTGATGCCGTTGACTTCTGTCGCCGAGGCAATCAGGTTCTTTGCAAGGGTGTTGACACGTTCCTGCATATATTCCTGAGCCTGCTCGCGCAACTGGGCATTCTCTTCAATGGCTTTCTTTATCGCCTGAAGCACATTGGGCGCGTTATTGAACATGGCAGCCATCTGGCGGAGCATTTCGGCAGTATCGTCGATCGATTTCTCAACATTGGCTCCTGTTATTGCCTCTATACGACGTATGCCGGCAGCAATAGAGCTTTCCGACACAATTTTTATCATGCCGATATTGCCGGTATTGTCAACGTGTGTGCCACCGCAGAGCTCAACCGAGTCGCCGTAGCATATCACGCGCACCTCGTCGCCATATTTCTCGCCGAAGAGAGCCATCGCCCCCATTTTCATCGCATCGGCGATGGGCATGTTGCGGTGCTCTTCACGGGCTATTGCCTGACGCACTTTCCGGTTGGCAAGTTTCTCGACTTTTGAAATCTCTTCGGGCGTCAGTTTCTGGAAATGCGAGAAGTCAAAACGGAGCACATCGGGCGATACAAACGATCCTTTCTGCTCAACATGCGTTCCGAGCACCTCGCGGAGAGCTTCGTGGAGAAGGTGTGTCGCCGTATGGTTGCACGACGTGGCCTGACGGGCTTCCTTGTCGATAGCAGCCGTAAACACAGCAGCCGGATCGGCGGGAAGTGTTTTTGTCAGATGCACACCTACACCGTTTTCACGCTTGGTGTCATATATCTCGACAGTCTCGTCGCCGCACACGAGAGTGCCTCGGTCGCCGACCTGTCCGCCCATTTCGGCATAGAACGGAGTCTTGTCAAGTATTATCTGGTAGTATTCCTGATTTTTCTGTTTGATTTTGCGGTAACGCAGTATACGCGCCTCCGCCTCTGTATTGTCGTAGCCGACAAATTCCTGCTCACCTTCGCTGACAACTACCCAGTCGTCGGCCTCAACTGCGGCGGCACTGCGTGCACGCTGCTTCTGAGCGGCCATTTCAGTGTCAAACTCAGCCTGATTGAGAGTCATGCCGTTCTCCTTGAGTATGAGCTGAGTGAGGTCGAGAGGGAAACCGTAGGTATCATAAAGCACAAAGGCCTCTTTGCCTGAGATTTCCGATTCGCCACGGCTCTTTGCCTGAGCTATAGCGTTGTCGAGCAGACGAATGCCGTTTTCGAGCGTGCGCAGGAATGAGTCTTCCTCCTCCTTGATTACTTTCATTATAAGCTCGCGCTGCTTGGCTATCTCGGGATAAGCCTCGCCCATCGAGTCGATCAGAGTGTCGATGATGCGGTACATGAAAGCCGAGCGCTGGTCAAGGAACGTATAGGCGTAACGCACTGCACGGCGCAGGATACGTCTGATCACATAGCCGGCTTTTGCGTTTGAGGGAAGCTGAGAGTCAGCAATTGAGAAAGCGATGGTGCGCACATGGTCGGCGATTACTCGCATCGCTACATCTACCTTTGCGTCCTCGCCATATTTCTTGCCCGACAACTCGGCTATCTTCGAGATAAGCGGCGTGAACACATCGGTATCGTAGTTAGAGGTCTTGCCCTGAAGAGCCATGCAGAGACGCTCGAAGCCCATGCCGGTGTCGATTACCTTGGCGGGCAGCGATTCGAGCGAACCGTCGGCCTTGCGGTTGAACTGCATGAACACAAGGTTCCATATCTCGATTACCTGGGGATGGTCGTGGTTGACAAGATCGCGGCCGGACACTGCGGCTCGCTCTTCATCGCTGCGCAGGTCGATATGTATCTCCGAGCAGGGACCACACGGACCTGTATCACCCATCTCCCAGAAGTTGTCGTGTTTGTTGCCGTTGATGATATGGTCGGCCGGAAGATGCTTTTCCCAATACGAAGCAGCTTCGTTGTCACGCTCCAGACCTTCCTCCTTCGAGCCTTCAAACACGGTGGCATAGAGCCGGTTTTTGTCGAGATGGAGCACATCGACAAGATATTCCCACGCCCAATCGATTGCCTCGGCCTTGAAATAGTCGCCAAACGACCAGTTGCCCAACATTTCAAACATTGTGTGGTGATATGTGTCGTGGCCTACTTCCTCAAGGTCGTTGTGCTTGCCTGACACACGCAGACATTTCTGCGAGTCGGCCACGCGTGTGAATTTCGCCGCCTTGTTTCCTAAAATAATATCTTTGAACTGGTTCATGCCCGCGTTGGTAAACATCAGCGTGGGGTCATCTTTAATCACCATTGGAGCCGACGGGACAATCTGATGTCCCTTAGTGCGGAAAAAATCCTTGAATGACTCGCGTATTTCTTTAGCTGTCAACATATTGAAAGAATAATGTATAATGTTGGGATATAATTTTGCTTAAAATAATTAGCAAAATTACGTGTTTTTTGTTAAATTCGCAAATTGTTGCGGGCATTCAGACGCTTATTTATGAAAAAGTGCTGACACCGCCGCCCGCTTCAAATATCGACAAGCGATGAGAAAGAAAATATATTACCGTTACAATCCTTCCACTGAAAACTACGAGAGGGTCTACCCTTCCCGCGGACAGCGCGTATGGGCATGGACAAAATATATTCTCGAAGGGACTGCCATCGGCGCGGCAATTCTTATCATGCTCTATATCTGCATCGACCTGCCCAAAGAGAAGCAGCTCCGCAAAGAGAACGAAGCGCTGCGCAGTCATGTCGAAGTACTCGACGAACGGCTAAACACCGCGATAACGGTCATGGACGACTTGGCCGAGCGCGACAACAACCTGTATCGCGTCATCATGCAGATTGACCCGCTGACAGCCCGTCAACGCTATGCCGGGCTGGCCCGTTTCAGCGCCGACAACATCAAAAACATGCCTGACAAAGAGAAACTATCGGAAGTGACGCGCAAACTCGAGCTGCTCGAGCGCCAGGTCTACGTGCAATCACTTTCGTTTGACCGTCTCGCCGAGGCGATTAACCTCAACAGCGACAGACTGTCGCACATACCGTCAATACAGCCCGTATCTGAAGAGGACATGACGCAGATGGCATCGGGCTACGGATGGCGAGTCGACCCCATCTACGGCACTTCAAAGCATCATGACGGCATGGACTTCGCGGCGCCCACCGGCACATCGGTCTATGCCACTGGCGACGGCACTGTCACCGAAGCCGGATGGAACAGTGGCTACGGCAATGCCATAGACATCAGCCACGGCTACGGCTACACCACACGCTTCGCACACCTCAGCGAAATCCTCGTCACTCAGGGACAGAAAGTGAAACGCGGCGACCTTATCGGCAAGGTGGGAAATACAGGCAAGTCGACAGGTTCGCATCTCCATTACGAGGTGCGACTCAAAGGAGTGCCGCAAAATCCGGTAAACTATTATTTCCAGGATCTCACGCCCGAAGAATACGCCCGCATGGTCAGCGACTCTGAGAATGCCGGTCATGTAATGGACTGACAACCGCTGTCGCAATCAAACGAAACCTGACCGATGGAAAATATCGAAAAGAAATATTACAAGATAAGGGAGGTAGCCGAAATCATCGGCCTGCCCCCCTCTACGCTGCGCTTCTGGGAACGCAAGTTCACAATCATAAAACCGAAACGTAACGAACACGGCACCAGATTCTACACCGCCGCCGACCTTGAGCGCATACGCCACGTTGCCTTTCTCGTAAAAGAAAAAGGGATGAAACTCGAGGCTGCCGAGCAGCAGATACGCCAAAACCATTCCGGCATATCACGAAAGGTGGAAGCTATCGAGAGTCTTAAACAAATCAGACTGAAACTCAAAACCATGCTCGACGCCCTCAACTCACGGCAGCCTCCCCGACAGAAACAACCGTGATTGAAAAGAGCCGCTTTACATTATAATTTATAAGACAACATTACTTATACGACAACAAACGGGCTGACACATGATGCGGTGTCAGCCCGTTCTTTATCGGTAGCGTTATCGGTTTACGACCGTGGTATTATTCCATCGCGTCAAATTCGACTGCGGTGTCGTCGGCTTTGGTGTTGGGCGCTTCGAGGCCGTAGTGGTGTTTACGGTCAAGACCTTTCAGTATAAGACCGAAGATGAGAGCCATTACACCGAATGATGCGAAGATGAGCATCGGGGCGGTATAATTGTAGCTGAGCGGGTTGAATACATCGGTATTGGTCGATGCGAGCACTCCGCCGATAACCATAGGCACTGCATAGAGACCGATATTCTGTATCCAGAAAATCACCGCGTAGGCCGAACCGAGCAACTTGCCGTCGACAAGTTTCGGCACCGAAGGCCACAGCGAAGCGGGAACAAGCGAGAACGAGATGCCAAGCAGCACAATTGCAAGGAAAGCCACAACGATGCCGAACACTCCCATCGGCGACTGTATCTTATCGACCACAAGGGTGAAGTCGCGGTCAAGCGCGCGTGACTGCGCGAGGTCAAAACTTGTATCCTTGTCCTTAAGGAAGTTTGTTATCTTCTGCGAGGCAGCTTCATTGCGCTCAGCCTCATCGGCAATGGTGGCATCTGAGAATGCCGCGCGCGGATTGAACACCACCGTCTCACCTGCGCTCTTGCCTACTATAGAGGAAGCCACATCATGGTTGGCAAAGTTCTTGGGGCTGAACACCACGTTGATTGCCACTTCTTTGCCGTCACTGCCACGCTGAGAGTCGATGATTTTTCCCGACACAATCGAATTTTCAGCCACTGCATTCATGTCGCCGCCGCGAAGAGCGGGCAATCCGAGAGCGAATGTCAGGTGGCATATTATCATAAGAAGCGCGCCGAATATAAGCATTGTCGCGCCTTTGCCCTTCCTGTCGAGGTAACGGCCGAGGAACGGAGTGATGGCAGCTGCTCCGAGAGGGAACACTGTAAATATCAAAGCGGCCGATTCATCTGAGATGCCGAGATTGCACTGAAGCATATTGGCTGCGTATTTCTGGAAGGGGAATATCGCCGAATAGTAAAGCACGCAAAGCAATGCCACAATCCAGAATACTTTTGACTTGAAGATATATTTGAGATCGGATACCTTGAACGGATCATCCTTTTCCTCGTTGTTGCCGGTCTGACGTTCCAGTTTCTTATCCATAACCGCATAAGCGATGAAGCTTATGAGTCCGATGCAGAGCAATATCACTGTAAAGCCCACCGAACGCGACACGTTGAGAGAGCCGCCCATGCGCGACACCAGCGGCGACATGATGAACACAGCCGCAACGCCTACGCGCGCAAGCGCCATCTCAATACCCATAGCCAATGCCATTTCCTTGCCGGCAAACCATTTGACAATGCCTCTCGACACTGTGATGCCCGCCATCTCCACACCGCAGCCGAATATCATGAAACCGATTGCGGAAAGTTTTGCCGAAGCAGGCATGCCCTCAAAGAACGGGGTTACATTCCACCACGCGTCAGGCAGGTTAAGATTGTTTTCGAAAAATACGGCAAGCGAACTCTGCGTAAAGGCGTCGGTCAGCGCAAAATAGTTGATGGCCGCACCGACAAGCATCACCGAGCCGGAGAGTATTACCGTAAACCTCACCCCCATCTTGTCCAGAATAATTCCGGCAAAAATCAGGAAGAATATAAACACGTTGAGAAAAGTCTCCGAGCCTGCGAAGTGACCGTAGGTCTCGGGGGCCCATCCTTTGGTATCCTGCAGGGCGGTCTGCAGCGGCGACAGCACGTCCATGAACATGTAGCCGAAGAACATGGCCATCGCCAGAAGCACGAGCGCGGTCCATCTAACTGCGGGACGGTCGCTCAGCAATTGTTTTGTTACTTTCTGTTGCATTTTATGACTGGTTTAAAATTTCATTCTCATTTATAACCTTTACGGTCGAGAGCCGCCTGATATTTTTTTGCATTAGCCTGATGCGAGGCATAATCGACGGCAAAATTATGATATCCTGAGAAGTCTTCCCTGGCGCACATATACAGATATTTGTGCGCCGGAGCATTGAGCACGGCGTCTATCGCCGAAGCCTCCGGAATACGTATCGGCCCCGGAGGAAGGCCGGGGTGCTGATATGTGTTATACGGTGAAGATACCTGAAGGTGCTTGTTGAGCACACGCCTGATGGAGAAGTCTCCGAGGGCGAACCTTACCGTAGGGTCAGCCTGAAGTTTCATGCCCGAGGCAAGCCGGTTGAGATACAGACGCGCCACAACCGGACGCTCGTCAGCCTTGTTGGTCTCCTCCTCCACTATCGAGGCAAGCGTAGCCACCTCATCGGGAGTCAGATGAAGCGCACGCGCCTTGGCCCGGCGGTCATCGTTCCAGAACCGGTCATAGTTGGCGACAATCTTCTCCACCACACCCGACGCCGGTTCGTTCCAATAAAATTCATACGTATCGGGTAAGAAATGCGCGGCAAACTCAACCGGAGCAACACCTGCCCCGACAAGCATCGAGTCGGCGGCTGCGGCAAGCGACGCGCTGTCGGCAAGCAACTGCGCATCAAGGCGAGCCATCAGCTGACCGAATGTGCGCAGATTGTTGAACGTGACATTGACAGGATCCTGACGGCGGTTTTCGATGCGCCCGGCAAGTTTCCATGCTTTTTCACCCGGCTCGACGACATAGCTGCCCGACTTGACCTCCGACGTCTCGGAAATCACCGACCATATCTTGTAGACACGGCCTCCATAATCCTCACCAAGACGTTTTTCAAGCGAATCACGTAATGCGGTCTCACCGCCTGCGGCGTCAACATATATACGCACCCGCTCGCCATCGTATGACTTCGATGCATAAAAGTAAACAAAAACGCCGGCGATACAGCATATAATCACAACCACTGCCAATGCCTGAAGCACCAGTCTGGGCCATTTCTTCCTTTTATTCTTCATAGATAACTTTTCATAACGTAAAGGCGATTAAAACCTGAAATCACGAGACTTCGCTACTGCAACCACTGTCATTCGGGTCAGAATACACCTCTATTCTGCAAAATTACGAATAATTTTAAAACTTTCGGGTTGAAATCGCGGTTAATATTTTACTTATTTATTTATGATCAATATATGCCGGAGACAAAACATGACACAGGAGGGCTGACTCGGGTCGCCGGACTCTTTTTGACATCGCTTCACATCATGGTGCTGGCGGCATCGGTGGCAATGGTGATATGGGTGTCGCGGGAGACCCTCGAGAACAAATCATTTCTTACCGACAGCCGCTACATGCATTTCCAGTTTTGGGTATGCATCCTGTTTTTATTTGACATCATAGCCGAATGGAGTCTTACCCGCGGCAAATGGAAGTATCTCGCCACGCATATCCTTTTCATAATCGTCAGTATCCCATATCTCAACATACTGCAATGGGCAGGACTGACAGTGGAGCCGCACATCATGTATCTTATCAAACTCGTGCCGCTGTTTCGTGCGGGGTATGTGCTCGCCATGGTATGCAAGACTTTCACATCGAGGAAATCGCTCAGCATGCTGTGGGTATATATCACATGGGTGGCCGTGACCGTATATTTCGCTGCAATGATGTTTTTTGTCGAGGAACATTTCATCAATCCGAAGGTCGACACATTCTGGACGGCACTGTGGTGGGCGTTTCTTGAGATGACGACCTGCGGCACCAACATATCAATCATGACCCCTACAGGCAAGGTGCTCGGCGTGGTGCTGTCGGTCGAAGGTCTTACACTCTTCCCGGTGTTCACCGTATATGTGACAAATGCCGTGCTGAAAATCAGTAAGTCGAAAGCCGGACATCCTGACAACAACACCACGTCGCCTACCCCATCATAATTAAAATATCCTTTTATTTGCGTATATTTGCACTAAAATAAACAGTCGCAAACAATACAGCAGATGGTAATACTTGTAATTTTTCTAAGCGTGATGCTTGTGGCATCACTGATTGTAACCGCAATAACGGTCTCGCGTCATATCGCATTGAAAAGCGAACTCGCCACTCTCGCCGAAAGAGAGAAAGCCGCCGCAGAGCGTGCGACTCTGACCGAAACATCGGCAAACGAACGCATAGCTCGCGCCGAGACAGCGGCAGCCGAACGCGTAAAGCAGATAGAACGTGACGCCGAACTTCGCATAAAGCAGGCCGAAACAGCGTCAGGCAAGGAGTTCGAGCGTATGCTCAGCGACAGCGAGAAGCATTTCAAACTCATCGCCAACGAGGTTCTCGCAAACAGCACGGACAGACTCCGACAGCAGAGCGAGACGCAAATCAAGGATATCCTGACACCGCTGAAAGAAAACATCGAGTCGTTCCGCAAAAAGGTAGAGGATACTTATAACAGCGAGGCCCGCGAAAGATTTTCACTCCAGCAGAGCCTGCGCGAGATGATGGAACTCAACCGAAGCATCGGCAAGGAAGCCAAGGAACTGGCCGACGCCTTGCGCGGCAACAGCAAGGTGCAAGGCGACTGGGGAGAGATGATACTGGAGACAATACTCGAGAAATCAGGCCTTAAGCGCGACGTACACTTTCATGTGCAGCTCACCACCGACGAAAACGGCACAGTGCTGCGCGACGCCGCCGGACACAGCCTGCGTCCTGACGTAGTGGTCGATTTTCCCGACGGACGCTGCATAGTGATCGACTCGAAGGTATCGCTTACCGCCTATATAAATATGGTTAATGCCGGCGCCGCTTCGGAGTCAGAGCAATATGCGCGGCAGCATCTCAACTCGGTAAAAGCCCACATCAAGGAACTCGCCTGCAAGAACTATCAGGATTACATCGGCAACAAATCGACAGATTTCGTGATGATGTTCATCCCCAACGAAGGCGCTTATCTCGCGGCCATGAACCTCGACCCGATGCTTTGGCAGGAGGCCTACGACCGCCGCGTCATCATCATCTCGCCCACACATCTGATTTCAGCCGTACGCCTTATCGAGCAACTGTGGCGTCAGGACGACATGAAGCGCAATGTCATAGAGATTGCCACAGAGAGCGGAAAGATGTATGACAAGTTTGTCGGCTTTGTCGATGACATGAGCAAGATAGGCCGTGGCCTTGAATCGACTCAGAATGCCTACGAAGGCGCCATCAAGAAACTGCGAAGCGGCACCGGCAATCTTATCACACGCGCCGAAAATCTGCGCAAACTCGGCGCCAAAGCCACAAAACGACTTTCGCTCACGGCCATCGACGATGATGCTGACGCCGACACAGGCGACACAACGGCCGCACTGCCTTCCGGCAAGAAAAACAACGCGGAGTAAGATATTTGCTAACGCCGTGGTCTAAAAGAGTCAGCGCCACCGTTCCTATTACAGGAACGGTGGCGCTAATGATTTGCTCCTTTAAATACTCAATTATCACTCAAGGATTACAGAGTGCAGAAGAGTGCATGCTTGTGACCGGAAGAAGTAGGGACCGATATCACTACAAGAGTTTAGCGGGTCTTATAGTCTTTAAGCATTTCTTGCAGACGCTGGCGGGCAAAGAAGATTCTGCTCTTCACCGTGCCGAGCGGCAAATTCATCTTTTCGGCGATTTCATTGTATTTGTATCCGGCAACGTGCATAGAGAAGGGGATACGGTATTCGTCTGAGAAAGAATTGATGGCTGAAGATATTTCCTTAGCGGCAACCGACCCTTCGGGAGTTTCGAAACCTGACTCCTGAGGGAGATTGAGATGGTAAAGATCTTCAGTCTGGTCAATGACAGTCGCAGAGCGCACACATTTACGGTAATTGTTGATAAAGATGTTGCGCATGATGGTGAATACCCATCCCTTGAAGTTTACATTCTCAACATACTTGTCTTCGTTGTCGAGAGCTTTGAGAGTCGTATCCTGCAACAAATCGTAGGCATCATCCCTGTTTGACGTAAGCAGGTAAGCAAAATTAAGCAGATTGCTTTGCAGACCCAAAAGCTTGGTTTGAAAATTCTTGGAGCTCATAATTGATGTTTTTGCATTAGGAATAAATCATTAAATAGTCGCGTTGTGAAAAGATTCACGTTGCAAATATACGACATTTTTTTAATATGCAAATTATTTTTACACTTTTTTTGAAAAAAAATTTCATTTTTCACCGAACATATATATAATAAACTATATTTCAGTATATTAAAAATAGGTTAATTTGGTTTCATTTTTGTTACAGATTAACATTTTGAATTGTAACACTTGTTACTACATCAATACAATTACCACACAGTAATGCTGCTGTAACAATTTTCACACCCTCAAAAACCGGAGCAAAGACACCTCCGCCTCACGCCCTCTGTACCTTCATCGTGACACCATTATCAACCCCTTGTTGAATTTGCACATTTTAATCTATCCTAAGATTATTTTTATATATAATGTGAGATGTTGTTGGAAAATATTGTAATTTTGCACAATCATTTGCAAATGCCACATGGACCAACAACAGAAACAGGAGATACTTGACAGCCGCTATCTGCGCATGGCGAAGATATGGGCCGAAAACTCTTATTGCCGCCGACGCAGAGTCGGGGCTATAATCGTAAAGGACTCGATGATAATATCCGACGGCTTCAACGGCACTCCGTCAGGATTTGAAAACGTATGTGAAGACGAAAGCGGTCACACAAAAGCATACGTGCTCCACGCCGAAGCCAACGCCATAACCAAAGTGGCGCGCAGCAACAATTCAAGCGACGGAGCCACACTTTATGTCACCGCATCGCCATGCATTGAATGCGCCAAACTCATCATACAGTCAGGCATCAAGCGTGTGGTATTCGACGAGATGTACCGGCTGTGTGACGGCATAGACCTGCTCCAACGCGCCGGCATCGAGACCATACACCTCGACATCTCGAAACGAGAAACCGAAGAATAAACCACGTCTGATTATATAATATAATTCGAACAACCACACAGGGTGCATCATTCAGTGGAAAGCCCGCCTGACCACAATGCCGAAAAAAGGATACGCGCCCTTCAACCTACCAATCAATGAACAGACTGTCAAAAGGATATATCTGGATACCGCTGATAGCCGCCATAGCGTTTGCCGGCGGAGTATTGTCCGACACCTTGCTGCGCGACCGCGGAGGGCGTTCCGACGGCGAGAAGAAACTGAGCAACCTGCTCAATCTCATAGGTAGCGAATATGTCGATATCGTCGACACCGACTCGCTTATCGAGAAATCACTGCCAAACCTATTGTCGAACCTCGACCCGCATTCGGTCTACATCCCAGCCAGCGACCTGCAGATGGTAAACGAAGAGCTCGACGGCTCATTCAGCGGCGTAGGCGTGCATTTCACAATCAACAACGACACCATACATGTGCTTGAGGCCACAAACGGAGGTCCGTCGGAACGTGCCGGCATCAAATCAGGCGACCGCATCATAGCAGTCGACGGCGAAACCGTGGCAGGCACAGGCGTTACCAACGAGCAGGTGTTCAAACTGCTCCGCGGCGAACGCGGCTCAACCGTCAAACTGACTATAAAACGCAACAGCGCGCCCGCGCCTATCGATTTCGAGGTGACACGCGGCGACATACCCGTAACATCCATCGACGCCGAATATATGGTTGCCGACAGCATCGGATATATCAAAGTAAACAAATTCGGCCGCACCACCTACGATGAATTTTTCCAGGCGCTTTTCGCACTCCGCGACGCCGGAGCCAAAGATTACATCATAGACCTCAGAGGCAACACCGGCGGACTTCTCGAGACCTCCGTGCTGATGGCAAACGAATTTCTGCCACGCGGACAGAAGATAGTAGAGACCCGGGGCCGACGCACCCAGGAGAACTCCGTAATCGTAAGCGACGGATACGGCGCGTTCAAAGACAGCCGTGTCACTGTATTGATTGATGAAGCATCGGCAAGTTCAAGTGAAATCTTCGCCGGAGCCATACAGGACAACGACCGCGGCCTCATAATCGGACGCCGTTCATTCGGCAAAGGCCTGGTGCAAAACCAGATCGACCTGCCCGACGGGTCAGCCGTTCGTCTTACCGTAGCCCGCTATTACACACCGTCAGGCCGTTGCATACAAAAGGATTATTCCGACGCCAAATCATACGAAAACGACCTGTATGACCGCTATACGCGAGGCGAAGCGTTTGAGGTCGACTCGATACATTTTGACGAAACAAAATTATTTGTCACAATGCACGGGCGCAAAGTCTACGGCGGCGGCGGCATAATGCCCGACATATTCGTTCCCGACGACACTGTCGGCATAACAAAATACTATATAAATGTATTCAACCAGGGGCTTCTTCAGAAATTCTCGCTTGAATATGTCGACAACAACCGCGAGCATCTTGAAGAGGCATTCGATGTCAATGAGCTGATATCGATGCTCCCCTCCGACCTCCAGCTGATACAGCAGTTTGCAAAATTCACAAAGTCGCACGGCATCGACACACAGTGGTCGTATATCAACAATTCGGCACCTCTGATTGTTAATCAACTGAAAGCACTGATTGCCCGCGACATACTCGGCTTCGGCGCCTATTATGAAATTTCAAACATGATGGACACCACCGTAATGTCAGCCATAGAGCAACTGCGCGGAGGAAAGGCCGATTTCCCGATTACCGACAGCGACTCCCGACCGGCAACAGGCGAATGACACAACACGGCTGACAACCGGCCTCTCAGCCCTAATATCCCGGAAGATGAAAAAAGAGGAGATACGACGTAATATAAAAGCACGCAAATGCCTGCTTGACAGCAGCGAAGCGACAAAAGCCGCCGAAAGAGCATTCTCTCAGCTCGAACAGACAGCGGCATTCATGCTCGCCGACCGCATATTGCTATACCATTCGCTGCCCGACGAACTGCCCACCAGAGCATTTCTTGACAAATGGCATTCACGAAAGCATTTTTTCCTGCCGAGAGTCAACGGCGTGAACCTTGACATACTGCCCTACGACAGTTCACGACTGCACATAGGCGCATTCAACATCGAAGAGCCTGTGGGTGACGATGCGACAGACATCAGCGAAATAGAACTGATTATAGTGCCAGCTATCGCCTACGACCGCCGGGGCAACCGCGTGGGACGCGGCAAGGGATATTACGACCGACTGCTTGCCGGAACACGTGCCGTAAAAATCGGCATCGGATATGATTTTCAGCTGATTGACGACGACATTGACACCGAACCCCACGACGTGAAAGTCGACATCATAATTACCGAAAGCCGCCACATCCCGATCAAGCACAGAAGGTGACACAATACGTCACTGCTCAAAAAAACATATATCATACCAATCATAAATCAGACCAATGGATACATACTTTATTATTTCGACAGAAGGAGAACAAGTCGGACCTATACCGGGAGAACAGCTTATAAACCATGGCATCACCCCCAAGACATTGGTGTGGGGACAGAAGATGAGCGGCTGGACACCGGCTGAAAATGTCCCGGAACTCGCCGCCCTGTTCGCCGACAGCGCTCAGCAAAACCATGACATCGAAGTGGTCGCGGTAACGACGGAAAACGGATACAGCCCCGAAGCGGAAACCGGGACTGAACAACCACTAGAGACAAAACATTCCACGGGTCGGTACTGGGTTTTGATTGTTTTGCTCACGATTGGAGTTATCGCGTTAGGCATCCTGTATTTCATGTCCCGCATGAGCACATTGGAACAGGAACGCGATAAGGCAGTATCCGATTTTACCGAATTCAAAAGTTCGGTAAGCAGCGTTTATCCGATTATAATAACTGACATTCTGATAGGAAATGTAAACACAAACGACGAAGTTGATATAGATTTCGGCAACAGCATACCGTCATACAGGACAATGTACCTTGAACCTCGCATAAAATATACGGGGCTGACTGCCGGCACCATAAACTTAAAGGTAAAGTGGTATTGCCCTGACGGAACAATAAGGCGTGGCACATCGTCGCCCGCAGGGTTTTCACAATCTGTGTCGACATATATAAACGAAGGAGCAGACAATTCCGTCACTTTACAGGGCTGGGGGAATGAAAGCAAAGGCAACTGGGGCTCAGGCACACACCGGATTGAGATTTGGTATGACAACGTATGCCTGAAATCCAAAGAATTCCAGATTTATTAGCATTTGCCCTTGAGCACCCCATAAAATCATTTCTTTTTTGTAACTTTGCGGGTGATAAAAAAGATTGTAGATGATTTCGATACAGAACCTGTCGGTGGAGTTCAGTGCCCGCCCGCTATTCGACAATATCAATTATGTGATCAACAAGCGCGACAAAATCGCGCTGGTCGGCAAAAACGGCGCCGGCAAGTCCACCATGCTCAAAATCATAGCCGGACTCCAGCATCCCACCTCAGGACAGGTGGTCGTACCCGAGGGAGTCACCATTGGGTACCTGCCACAGCAGATGGAGGTGAGCGACACCCTGACCGTGGTCGACGAGGTCAAGAAGGCATTCGGACATATCGATGCCCTGCAGCGCGAACTCGACGACGTCAACAGCCGCATTGCCGAAGCCACTGATTTCGAGAGCGACGAATACACCGACCTGATTGACCGCATGACATCACTGTCAGAGCGTCTCGCCATTGAGCAGAGCGAGAATGCAGAAGCAGAAATCGAAAAGACACTCAAAGGCCTCGGGTTCGAACGCAGCGATTTCACACGCCCCACATCGGAATTTTCAGGCGGATGGCGCATGCGCATCGAGCTTGCAAAGATATTGTTGCAACGCCCCGACGTGCTCCTTCTCGACGAGCCCACCAACCATCTCGACATCGAGTCGATACAGTGGCTGGAGCAGTTTCTTGTGCAGAAAGCCAACATGGTGGTGCTCGTGAGCCATGACCGCGCATTCATTGACAACGTGACCAACCGCACGATAGAAATAACTCTCGGCAAAATCTACGACTATGCCGTAAACTATTCAAAATATGTGACATTGCGTCAGGAACGACTCGAGCAGCAGATGCGCGCATTTCAAAACCAGCAGAAACAGATCAAAGACACAGAAGACTTCATAGAGCGGTTCCGCTACAAGGCCACGAAAGCCGTACAGGTGCAGAGCCGCATGAAACAGCTCGCCAAAATCGAGCGCATAGAGGTGGATGAAGTTGACACATCACATCTCAATCTGAAATTTCCACCGGCACCGCGCTCGGGCGACTTCCCCGTCATAGCCGACAATGTAGGCAAACGCTACGGCGACCATCAGGTGTTCGACCACGCCACATTCACCATAAAGCGCGGCGAGAAGGTCGCGTTTGTCGGGAAGAACGGCGAAGGAAAATCCACCCTCGTCAAATGCATAATGAATGAGATACCGTTTACCGGCGAACTGAAAATAGGGCATAACGTAAAAATAGGATATTTCGCACAAAACCAGGCGTCGATGCTTGACGGCGAAGTCACTGTGTTTGACACTATCGACAGAGTTGCCGTCGGCGACATACGCACAAAAATACGCGACATACTGGGTGCATTCATGTTTGGCGGCGAGGCATCAGAGAAGAAAGTCAAAGTGCTTTCGGGAGGCGAGAAAACTCGACTGGCAATGATACGGCTTCTCCTTGAGCCTGTCAACCTACTTATTCTCGACGAGCCCACCAACCACCTCGACATGAAAACCAAAGATATCCTGAAACAGGCAATCAAGGATTTCAACGGCACGGTGATAGTCGTGAGCCACGACCGCGAATTTCTTGACGGCCTCGTCGAAAAGGTCTATGAATTTGGTGGAGGAAAGGTGCGCGAATGCCTCGGTGGCATCTACGAGTTTCTCGAGAAGAAAAAGATGGAATCACTCCACGAACTTGAGGCAAGCAACCGCGCCGGCAAGCAAGAGAAGAAGCAGGAAACCCGTCAGGCACAACCCGCCGCGACAGCGCCGGCTTCCACGCCGCAACAGCCTGCAGAACGCCGTCTGAGCTACGCCGAGCAGCGCGAGAAGCAGAAACAGCTCAAGCGCCTGCAGAAAAAAGTGGAGGAGGCGGAAGCGGAGATAAGCCGTCTCGAAGGAGAAATCGCAGAGATAGAGCAGAAGCTGGCGGACGGCGACACCGACCCCGAGCTCTATAACATGCACGCCCAACGCACCAAGCAGCTCGAAAACGCCATGTCGCTTTGGGAACTGGCATCAATGGATGTCGACGCCTTCAACTCCGAAAGATAAGGCATTGCAGGAGCGGATTTTCTCATCAATCAGCCGGCAAATGAGAGCCGAAAGTTGCAAATGAGAAATTATTTGATTAAATTTGTAGGATAAAAGGCCACGCGCGCAGCCGACAAGAATGTGCGCAGGCAATCATCTGACAAACAAACAAATACGCTCCATATTATGAAATTTCAAATTCATAGCAAATCTCTTTACAACGCCCTGTCGGCAGTAAGCAAAGTCATCAACTCAAAGAACGCGATGACTATTCTGAATAACTTTTTGTTTGAGGTTGACAACGACACCGTCAAAATCACTGCGTCAGACCTTGAGAATATCCTTACCGCACGGGTCAAGATAGAAAATCTTGAAGGTGAAGGGGGAAAATTCTGCGTTGACGCACGCCGCTGTGTTGAACTTTTCAAGGAGTTGCCGGAACTCAACGTCGATTTTACCGTTGACGACAACCTCGCCATCACAATCGAATATCCCGGTGACAAATTCAATTTCGTCGGCATCAACGGCAACGAATACCCCACTCCCAAACAGGAGGCTCAGGAGATGGAGCCGCTTGTGTTCGAATGCCCGGTGGAGCAGCTCGTGCTCGGCATTGACAATACGCTTTTCGCAGTCGGCACAGATGACCTGCGTCCGCAGATGATGGGTATTCTTTTCGATATCAAACCCGAGAGCATCACTTTTGTAGCCACCGACACCCGCAAACTCGTGCGCTATACCAACAGCATGTCGGCGCCCGGCATCACCGCTTCATGCATAATACCGGTAAAACCCGCCACAATCATAAAGAATGCTTTTGCCAAAGAGGAGAAAGTGACAGTCAGCCTCGACACCAAATCAGCGACAATCGAGAGCGGCACATACACTTTCAACTGTCGGTTTATCAAAGGAGTGTTCCCCGACTACAACCGTGTTATTCCTGCCAACAACCCCCACTCGCTCACCATTGACCGTCACTCGATGCTCAATGCATTGCGCCGTGTGGGAGTGTTTGTCGACCCGGGTCACGGCCTGGTGAAATTCCGCATCACTCCCGAGACCCTCGAGATGAAAGCCCAGGACAATAATTTCTGCACATCCGGGCGCGTAGAGCTCCCCTGCTCTTTCAGCGGCAATGAAATGATCATCGGCTTCAGCGCTCCATATCTGATTGAGATATGCAACACGCTCTCGACCGAAAACATAGTCATCAAGCTCAGCGACCCGAGCCGTCCGGGAGTATTCGTTCCGGAAGAGAATTCCGATGACTCCGACCTGCTCATGCTGCTTATGCCCATGACTGTAAGCAATTTCTAAATATCACCGTTACAGATATGCAGCTTTCACTGAAAAAACCTATTATATTTTTCGATCTGGAGACAACAGGCCTCTCCATCACCGGCGACCGCATCGTCGAGATGTCAATCATAAAGGTCAACCCCAACGGCGAGGAAGAGGAATACAACTACAGATTTAACCCCGAGATCGAGATTTCGGCTGAAGCCGAGGCGGTGCACCACATATCGAATGCAGAGGTCAGCGACCAGCCGACATTCAAGTCGAGAGCCCGCGAGATCGCGCGGATAATCGAGGGGTGCGACATCGCAGGATTTGCATCAAGCCGATTCGACATACCGATGCTTGCCGAGGAATTTGCCCGCGTCGGCGTGGATTTCGATTTCAAGAAAGCGCGTTTTGTCGACGTGCAGACGATATTCCACAAAAAAGAGCAGCGCACACTCACGGCGGCCTACAAGTTCTACTGCGGAAAGGATCTGAACGACGCGCACTCGGCGCTTGCCGACACACGCGCAACCTACGAGGTGCTCAAAGCCCAGCTCGACCGCTACGGCGATCTGCCTAACGATATCGAGAAACTATCGTCATATTCCTCTCAGCAGCGCAATGTCGACCTGATGGGGCGCATCGTCTATAACGAGCAGGGCGTAGAGACCATCAATTTCGGCAAGCACAAAGGTAAGGCCGTGGTCGATGTGTTTAAAACCGACCCCGGATATTTCAGTTGGATTTTGCAGGGAGATTTCCCTCAGGACACCAAAAATGTGTTCACACGGATAAAATTGGCGTCGGCTAAAAAATAGCCGTCAGTGAAAAGATTGGAAAATATGGCATTGACAGGAAAACATATCATAGTCGGAATTACAGGCGGCATAGCGGCCTACAAGACAGCGACACTGGTGAGACTTCTCGTCAAAAGCGGCGCAGAGGTGCAGGTAATCATGACACCCAACGCCAAGGAATTCATCTGTCCGGTCACTTTGTCGACGCTGTCAGGCAAGCCTGTAATCAGTGAATTTTTCACTGCAAATACAGGGCAATGGCATTCGCATGTCGACCTTGGCCTTTGGGCCGACGCAATGGTGATAGCCCCGGCAACAGCCTCGACCATAGGCAAAATGGCCAACGGAGTTGCTGACAACATGCTCGTCACGACCTATCTGTCGGCCAAAGCGCCGGTATTTGTGGCTCCGGCGATGGATCTCGACATGATGGCACACCCGTCAACCACAAGAAACATCGCGTTGCTACGTTCTTACGGCAACCATATAATAGAGCCCGCCGAAGGTGAACTCGCATCGCATCTTATCGGCAAAGGCCGCATGGAAGAGCCGGAAAATATCGTCAAAGTGCTTGACGGCTTTTTCAGCGACCGGCAGCCGTTATCGGGAAAACGTGTCATGATTACTGCGGGGCCGACCTACGAGCGCATCGACCCGGTGAGGTTTATCGGAAATTATTCCACCGGCAAGATGGGTTATGCGATAGCTGACGAGGCGGCGCGAAGAGGAGCGAAAGTGACGCTCGTGTCAGGGCCGGTAGCCTTGCGCCCGAAGGAAGCCGGAGTAGAGGTGATCAATGTGGAGTCGGCGCGGGAGATGTATTCCGAATGTATCAGCCGCTTCAACGATTGCGACATCGCCATAATGACGGCGGCGGTCGCCGATTACGCCCCGGCTGAAGTGGCCGATAAAAAAATCAAGCGGGAAAAGGATGATGTGCCGCAAATCACGCTTGTAAAAAATCCAGACATATCGGCTGCACTCGGCAAAGAAAAACGCCAGGGGCAGATGCTTGTGGGGTTTGCCCTCGAGACCAACGACGAGTCGGCCAACGCGCTCGACAAAATGAAGCGCAAAAATCTTGATATGATAGTGATGAACTCACTGCGCGACGCAGGTGCAGGCTTCGGCACTGACACCAATAAAATCACGGTGTTCACACGCGACGAAAAAGTGATTGAATATCCGCTGAAGAGCAAACCGGAAGTGGCGTGCGACATCCTTGACAATATTGCATCGCTGTCGGGCTGTGAAATTTCTGACTGAGGAAGCAGAGTCAAGTAAGAGGGTGATTGAACACTCTCAAAGCCACCCCTCAATATCTGACAAATGTAATGTTAAGAAGATTTGCAATAATATTAATAAGCGTGATGGCAATGGCTACAGTCAGCGCCCAGGAGCTCAACTGCTCGGTCGAAATCAATTCCGACCAGGTGCAGGGCTCCAACAAAAGCGTGTTCGAGACTCTTCAGAGCGCCATCAACGATTATTTCAACACCACAACATTCACCAACGCGAAATTCTCGCCCAACGAGAAAATCGAATGCCGATTTTTCCTGACAATAAAGGAGGTAAACGACAACACGTTTACCGGTGACATACAGGTGCAGTCGAGCCGTCCGGTCTACAACTCTTCTTATACCACCACCCTTATCAACTTCAAGGACTCTAAGGTGGAATTTTCATATCAGGAGGGGGAACCGCTGATTTTCTCGGAAAACAGCATGGAAAGCCAACTGACGGCAATACTCAATTTCTATGCTTATCTTTTTTTGGCGGTTGATTTCGACTCGTTCTCCCCTCGCGGAGGGCAACCGTTTTTCGACCGGCTCGCGCAGATTGTGCAGATGGCACAGTCGTCAGGCGAAACGGGATGGCGCCAGTTTGAGGACACTAAAAACCGTTCGGCTGTGCTGAGCGCCTACACCGACCAGGCGACTTCGGGATTGCGCGACATGCTCTATGAATATCACCGCAAAGGTCTCGACGAAATGTCGGTATCGCCCGACAAGGGGCGCGCCGGCATCACGCAGGCACTTGATTACCTTCAGAAGGTCTATCAGGTCAACCCGATGTCGGTCGGCCTGTCGATGTTCAAGGATGCGAAGCTCGACGAGCTTGTCAATGTCTATTCCAAAGCCCCGCAGACAGAGCGCGACCGCGTGTATGATCTGCTGAAAGATATTTACCCTACCGAACAGGAACGTATCAACAAGATAAAAAATCCGCCGGCCAACAAGTAGCGGATTACAGAAATCATCAACTGAACAAGGAGACACAATGATAGAGACGCTTTCCATATCAAACTACGCGCTGATTGACAACATAGAACTGACGTTTCTGCCCGGGCTCAACATCATCACGGGCGAGACCGGTGCCGGAAAATCCATCATGCTCGGAGCGCTGTCCATGCTTTTCGGCAACCGTGCCGACACAAAGGTTGTCAGTGACAAGAGCAAAAAATCGGTGGTGGAGGGAGTGTTTGACATCACCGGCTACGGCGAAATAGAGCGGCTGCTGAATGATAACGATATCGACACACTCGGCACGCAGCTGATATTGCGCAGAGAGATATCGCCGTCAGGAAGATCGCGCTCGTTTGTCAACGATGTGCCTGCACAACTCTCGGTGCTCCGCGAGATAGCGATACGTCTTGTCGACCTTCATTCCCAGCATCAGAACCTGCTGCTTGCAGACAGCGACTACCAGCTTGCCGTCATCGACACGATGCTTGACGACAAGAGTGTCAAGACCGAATATGCCGAAGCATACGAGGCATTTCGCGCAGCATTGAAGAAATATCAGATAGCGCGCCGTGCATCAGAGACTTCAAAAGCCGAAGAGGAATACATCCGCTATCAGCTGCAGCTGCTCGAACAGCTAAATCTGCAGCCCGGCGAACAGGAAGCCCTGGAACAGGAACGCAGTCTGCTCGCCAATGTAACCTCCGTAAAAAGCGCGCTAATGCAGATTGCCGAGATGCTTGACGGAGGCGAAAACAATATACTCTCCATGCTCCGTCACAGCACCGGACTGCTTGACGACCTTGACGGATTGCCCGAGGCTGAAGCGCTCAGTGCCCGGCTTGAATCGCTGCGCATAGAAGCAGATGATATAAAAGACACAGTAGAGTCGCTTGACAGCCGGCTCGACGCCGACCCACGCAGGCTGGAATATGTAGAGGAGCGTCTGAGCGACATCTACGAGCTACAGCGCAAACTGTCGGCCGACAGTGACGAGGCTCTTATCGCATTGCAACAAGACCTGAGCGAGCGCATCGACTCTATCGACAACTCCGACGAGAGGCTCAAACAATATACCGCAAAGGCAAAAGCGGCAAAAAAGCAGGCCATCGCGCTTGCAGAAAAACTGACCGGCGCGCGCCGCAAAGTCGCTGAAAAATTTACCGGAGAACTGCTTGAGAGCGCCATACCGTTAGGGATGAAAAACCTGCGTGCGGAGATAGAGATAACACCCGCCGACCTCACTGCGACAGGAGCCGACAAGGTGAATTTCCTGTTTGCATTTAACAAAAACCAGCAGCTCATGCCGGTAAAGGATACCGCCTCCGGCGGAGAGATTTCCCGCCTGATGCTGTCGATAAAAGCGCTTGTCGCCAAGCATGTGCAACTTCCGTCAATCATATTTGACGAGGTGGATACAGGCGTGTCGGGCGACGTGGCCGGACGCATGGGCCGACTGATGAAAGATATCTCACGCCGAATACAAGTGATAGCCATCACACACCTGCCTCCGGTCGCATCGAAAGGGGATGTGCATTTCAAAGTATTCAAAGAGGACACGGCGACAGCCACCAATACGAGAGTGAGACGGCTTAGTGATGATGAGCGCGTAGGCGAACTCGCTCTGATGCTCTCGGGCGACTCAACCAACGAGGCTGCCCGCACAACAGCCAGAGGGATGCTTGATGCGGAGCGCCGGCTATTATAAAGTAAGTAAGTCACAAAAATAAAGACTATAATGACAATATGGAACCAACAGATTATATATACGGAATACGCGCCGTAATCGAAGCCATCGAGGCAGGCAAGGAGATAGACAAGATAATGATACGCAAGGAGCTGAACGGCGAACTTGCGGCAGAGCTTTTCGCGCTTATAAAACGTGACCGCATCTACTGCCAGCGCGTGCCTGTCGAGAAAATCAACAAGATTACCCGCAAAAACCATCAGGGAGTTGTGGCGATACTGTCATCGGTGACATATCACCGCCTCGACCATCTTGTGCCCGAACTGTATGAAGCAGGCGTGCAGCCTTTCATTGTGGTGCTCGACGGCATAACGGATGTCAGGAATTTCGGTGCGATAGCACGTACCTGCGAATGCGCCGGGGTCAACGGCATCGTAATCCCCTATCACGGCAGCGTGTCGGTGAGCGGCGATGCGATGAAAACATCGGCCGGAGCTCTGCACCACATACCGGTATGTCGAGAATATTCCATACAGGGAGCAGTCAGATTTCTCAAGGATAACGGCTACACCGTCGTTGCCGCCAGTGAGAAAGCCGATATCAACTACACTTGCGTCGACTATGACAAGCCGCTTGCGATAGTGATGGGAGCCGAGGACAAGGGTATCTCTCCCGAGGTAATCCGTCTGTGCGACAGATTTGTGTCAATACCCCAGATGGGACGTATCGGGTCGCTGAATGTGTCGGTAGCTGCCGGTGTGATGATATACGAGGTGGTGAGACAACGGCTAAAAGCCGGTGACGAAATCATCTGAGACTACTGATGACACCGTCATCATTTACGGAAAAGACAACTAATGCATTATAAATCAATCAAAATCAAAAAAGAATGGTAAAAATAGGTTCGGTGATGACACCGATAGGTAAAAAAGCAATGTTGCTTGGCAGCGGAGAACTCGGCAAGGAAGTGGCAATCGAGCTCCAGCGCTATGGTGTGGAAGTGATTGCATGCGACAGATATGCCAACGCCCCCGCCATGCAGATAGCACACCGCAGCTATGTGTTCAACATGCTTGACGGCGCAGCGCTCCGCGAAGTCATTGAGAAAGAGAAACCCGACCATATCATTCCGGAAGTGGAAGCCATAGCCACAGATGTGCTCGTAGAGCTTGAAAAAGAGGGATATAATGTCACTCCCACGGCACGCGCCGCACGCCTGACCATGAACCGCGAGGGAATACGCCGTCTTGCCGCCGAAGAGCTCGGCATCAAGACCTCGCCCTATAAATTCGCAGAGACAAAAGAGGAATTCGAGCAGGCAATAGAGGAAATAGGCATACCCTGCGTGGTGAAGCCCATCATGAGTTCATCGGGTCACGGCCAGTCGACAGTAAAGAGCGCCGACCAGGTTGAAGCCGCATGGCGCGAGGCACAGGAAGGCGGACGTGCCGGAGCCGGGCGTGTGATTGTAGAAGGCTTCGTTGATTTTGATTACGAGATTACGTTGCTCACAGTCCGTTCGGTCGCAGGCACAGTGTGCTGCCCGCCGGTAGGACATATACAGATCAACGGCGACTACCGCTATTCATGGCAGCCGCAGCCAATGAGCGACAAGGCGCTTGAAGCGGCAAAAA
Organism: uncultured Muribaculaceae bacterium; assembly: GCA_947174275.1. Lineage (GTDB taxonomy): Bacteria > Bacteroidota > Bacteroidia > Bacteroidales > Muribaculaceae > JAGBWK01. The sequence goes on along the minus strand of CAMWIJ010000003.1, from coordinate 44,205 downwards.
AAATCGCTAAGAAAGTGACTGACGCTCTCGGCGGATACGGTATATTCGGCGTCGAACTGTTTATCAAGGGTGACGAAGTAATATTTTCAGAGGTATCACCCCGTCCGCACGACACCGGCATGGTGACAATGATATCGCAGGATCTGAGCGAATTCGGACTTCATGCCCGCGCACTGCTCGGCCTCCCCGTCAGCGATGTGAGATTTTACGGACCGTCGGCATCACGAGCCATAGTGGTGGAAGGCGACACTGACAAAATAGAGATGTGCAATCTTGACAAAGTGCTTGAGGAGCCGGGCGTGCAGCTCCGCATCTTCGGAAAGCCTGAAATCAAAGGGCACCGCCGCATGGGTGTGATACTTGCCACCGCCGACAGCGTTGAAGAAGCCCGCGACAAGGCAGAACGCGCATACAACAAACTTGAAATAAAGGTATTGCCCAGATAAGGAAGCAATTTACCCACCCTGAATAAAATGGTGCGGTGACCACGATATCGCCGCACCATTTATCTTATACAACAACAAACCTACATAAAAAGCAATGAGAATTATCAAATCGGGCATTGTCATGATTTCGGCAATGTCGATCAGCTTCGGGATGAGAGCCGAAGCCACACGCATATTGCAACTCAAATATGACCGTCCGGCACAATATTTCGAGGAGGCACTGATATTGGGAAACGGCAATCTTGGAGCATCGGTCTACGGAGGCGTAGAGCACGAAAAAATATCGCTCAACGATATCACTCTGTGGACTGGGGAGCCCGACCGAGATGTCGCCGAACCGGAAGCCTACAAATTTATTGCGCAGGTAAGGGAATGCCTTGACAATGAAGATTACACCGGAGCTGACAAGGCAAACCTCAACATACAGGGCAACGGCAGTGAAATATATATGCCGCTGGGACAGATAGTCATGGATTTTGAGTTTCACGATGGAACAAACACGAGCGACTACCGGCGCACGCTTAACATCAAAACCGCTACAGCCGACGTCAGTTTCCGGCGCGGCGATACGGAATTCACGCGACAGTATTTTGTATCAGCGCCCGACTCAGTAATAGTGATACGCCTTTCGGCCTCAGGCAATGACAAAATAAACGGACGCATCCGCCTCAACAGCCAGCTTCCTCACGCCACGAGCGCGAGCGGCGGAGCTATTGTGAGCGACGGCTACGCCGCCTACCATACATATTCGGAATGGGAAAACGGGAAATATGGCATGGACCGGTTCTGCTATGACCCGTCACGAGGCATCCACTATCGCACGGTGATGCTTCCGGTCAATATATCTGGCAACGGAAAGTGTGAGGTCTGCCCTACCGGCGACATCAGACTTGACAGCTGCGATGACTTGATGCTTGTCATCACCAATGTCTCAAGCTTTAACGGGCATGACAAAGACCCCGTGACACAAGGACGCGATTACGCCAATCTCGCTATCAGCCGTATCAGAAATGCGTGTAAAAAAGGTTATGATGCCCTTGCACTGACGCATCAGGCTGATTACAGCAGTCTTTTCGACCGTGTGAGTCTTGACCTTGGAGCCACCGCCGGTGAGATAGCATCATTGCCGACCGACAGTCAACTACGCCGGTACACCGACAACGGAGATGTCAATCCCGAGCTTGAGGCTCTTTTCTTCCAATACGGCAGATATCTGCTCATTTCAAGTTCGCGCACCGACGGCGTGCCGGCCAATCTTCAAGGCCTTTGGAATGAGAGCATACTGCCTCCGTGGAATTCCAACTACACCGTAAACATCAATCTCGAAGAAAACTACTGGCCGGCGGAAGTAACCAACTTAAGTGAGCTTCACGAGCCACTTATGTCATTTATAAAAAATCAGATGACAACGGGCTATCTTACCGCACAGCATTACTACGGAGTTACAAACGGCTGGTGCGCGGGCCACAATTCCGATATCTGGGCGATAACCAATCCTATCGGCCGTCATATCAACGACCCGCGATGGGCCAACTGGAATATGGCCGGAGCATGGCTCACCACACATATATGGGAACGATACGCATTCACCGGCGACCTGAAGGCCCTTCAGACTGACTATAACGCATTGCGCGATGCAGCGGAGTTCTGCCTCAACTGGATGACAGAACGTGACGGAGAACTCATAACATCACCGAGCACATCGCCTGAAAACCGTTTTCTGGACAATGCGGGGCGTGCGGCAGCGACCCACTACGGTGGCGCTTCCGACCTCGCCATGATACGCGAATGTCTCATTGACGCCCGCAAGGCGGCAAAAGAGCTTGGCATTGACAAATCGCTTGTGAGCCGTATAGATGCCGCACTTAAGAAAATGCGACCCTATCAGATCAATGCCAACGGATCGTTGCGCGAATGGTATCACGACTTCCGCGACGAGGATCCGCAGCACCGCCATCAGTCACATCTGTTCGGGCTCTACCCCGGTCATCATATCAGCCCGGCCGAAACTCCCGCTTTAGCTGCTGCCGCCAACGAAACGCTCACCATCAAGGGAGACAACACCACCGGGTGGAGCACCGGCTGGCGTGTCAATCTCTACGCACGCCTGCGCAATGCCGACAGAGCATACAGCATGTACCGCCGGCTCCTTCAATATGTAAGTCCCGACGGTTATCAAGGTGACGATGCCCGGCGTGGAGGAGGCACCTATCCCAATCTGCTCGGCGCCCACTCGCCATTTCAGATCGACAGCAATTTCGGAGGTTGTGCCGGAGTCGCCGAGATGCTGATACAGTCAGCCGACAACGGTGACATCGCCCTGTTGCCGGCTCTTCCCCGACACTGGAGCAACGGCAGCGTAAGAGGTCTGTGCGCCCGCGGGGGCTTTGTGGTCGACATGCAGTGGAACGACGGCAAGGTGAGCGGCTATACACTGACCGCCCGCAGGGCAGGCAAAGCAAAAGTGAAAGCCAACGGCAAACTCCGCACCCATAAACTTTCCAAAGGCGAAAGCATCAGCATCAAGCTGTAAAATAAGACACATTACTAAATATATAAGAAACTGTTTAAAATTCATATCACTTGCCTTTGAGAGTCTTGTCGGTGTCTTTTTGTTTATTCTTCGGTCACGTAGCTACTGCTACGCTCCCTCATCACAAACAAAAATCAATCCGACAATCCTTCTCAAAATCCGTATCATATAAATTTAAACAGTTTCTGAGGATGCCCGGAAGACAGATTGTCAAACTCGAGAAATTGTTGTAGCATTTTAATTTTTGGAATAGGCAATAATTGAGTAACTTTGCAGAAGTATGGGAAGAATTGACCGGGAAACAGTACAGAAGATACTTGACACTGCCGACATTGTCGACGTGGTGAGCGATTTCGTCACGTTGAAACGCCGCGGAGCCAACTATATCGGTCTGTGTCCGTTTCACAACGAACGCACACCTTCATTTTCGGTATCGAAGTCAAAGGGAATATGCAAATGCTTCAGTTGCGGAAAAGGAGGAAGTCCGGTCAACTTCATCATGGAGCATGAGAAGATGTCGTTTAACGAGGCGCTCCGTTATCTTGCCAAGAAATACAATATTGAAATCAAGGAGAGAGAGCTGAGCGACAGCGAGCGCGAGGAGGAATCTGACAGAGAAAACATGTTCAATGTCAACGAATTTGCGCTCAGCCACTTCGAAAACAATCTCTCAAACACCGATGAAGGCCGCGACATCGGCTACAGCTATTTCCGCGAACGAGGCATCAGCGACACGGCCATAAAGCGTTTCAGACTCGGATACTCCATCGAAAGAGGCAATGAACTGCTCCGGCAGGCCAGGGAACGCGGATATAACGAAAAATATCTGATTGATACCGGGCTCGTGGTGCGCCGTGACGACGGCACTCTTTATGACCGCTTCAAGGGTCGTGTCATCTATCCGGTGCATACCATCTCGGGAAAGGTGGTGGCATTCGGAGGCCGCACGCTGCGCAACGACAAGAAGATGGCGAAGTATGTCAATTCGCCGGAGTCGGTAATATATTCCAAAAGCCGCGAGCTCTATGGCCTCTATCAGGCCAAGAAATCGATAAGCGAGAAAGACAAATGCATACTCGTGGAGGGCTACATGGACGTAATATCCATGAGCCAGAGCGGCATAGAGAACGTCGTGGCCTCATCAGGCACATCTCTTACACAGGGTCAGATAAGGCTTATACACCGGTTTACGAGCAATGTCACCCTTATATATGACTCCGACCCTGCGGGTATAAAGGCATCGCTTCGCGGCATCGACATGCTTCTCGCCGAGGGTCTCAACATGAAAGTGGTGCTTCTTCCTGACGGCGATGACCCGGACTCGTTCGCGCAGAGCCATTCGGCAACGGAAGTTGAAGAGTATATAGCTGCCCACGAAACAGATTTCATCCGTTTCAAGACCGACATATTGCTGAAAGATGCCGCCAACGACCCTATAGCCCGCTCGAAGGCCATATCAGATATCGTAAGGTCGATATCGGTAATTCCCGACGATATAGTAAGGTCGCTCTATGTCAAAGAATGCAGCCGCACGCTTGACATAGACGAGAAGGTGCTGTTGCTCCAGATAAAAAAGAACATAACCGAACGCGCCGAGCAACTCGCTCAGCAAAACATGCGCGACAAAGCGCGGGCGTCACTCGGAGAAACCGCCACTGACAACGCAGCGCAGCCACAAAGTCCGGAGCCTGCTGCCGGCGCCGACAGGCAGACACCACAGCAGGCTACTGCTGACGCCGCTTACGCGAACCCCGCTTTCATGCACTCCGACCGCAGCCGGGCTGCGACGCTGACACCGTTTGAATATGATATAGCGCGATATATAGTGCGCTACGGCATGGTGGAACTGCCGACAATCGACGATGACAACCAGCCGGCAAATATCCGGGTAATTGACTATATAATGCAGGAATTTGCATTTGACAACATATCGTTTTCCAACCCGATCTACAACCGGCTTGTCAAGGAATGCCGCGAACTGATCGACACCGACTGGGAGAGCGACAGAGCCGCAGCGGAGGAACACTCGCTGCAACAGCGCCAGGAGCAATGGGACAAGGGAACGGAAGAAATACGCCGCACGGCAATAAACCTCGACCAGATAACACAGAAGGAAAGAATGCTGCTTGAGGAAATAGACGCAGGGCATTACAGCCGTCTCGACCAGCACACGGAGATGTTTTTCATACGTCGGCTCACTTCATCGCCTGACGACGAGGTGCGCCGCGAAGTCACACGTATGGCATCGTCGAAACACAAGCTGAGCAAAGTGCATTCGAAGTATGCCCACGTGGAGTCGGAGCGCGAGCGTCTCGACGAACTGCTACCACGCGCAATATATGCTCTGAAAGATGCCATGCTGCAATGCGACATACGCAGCAAGCGCGACCAGCTGAAACAGATATCGGCAAGCGGTGACATGGAGCGGATAAGACAGATCATGCTCGAACTCGCGTCGCTCGACAGTCTGAGACGTGACTACGCCCAGAAGCTCGGCGACAGAGTGATACTTCCGAAAAAATGACAACCGGACAATGTAACCGCCCGAATATACTAAAACCCGTAATTGTACGTTAGTAAACATGAGGGAGAGTAACCGCAAACAGTATCCCCCTTTCACAGTCAGATGAATCTACGCAAACTCATATCAGGCATATTACTCACCGCCACAGGCATAGCGATGTCGGCGCAGGACGGATCGATTGCCTACGAATTTCTCAACACCACCTCATCGACACGCATCTATGGTCTCGGAGGCATCAACATAACCACCATTGACGGTTTTCTCGGCTCTGCCGACCAGAACCCCGGACTGCTCGGAGGAGAGATGGACAATCAGCTTTTAGTCAACTATATGCGATATCTCGGCGACTCAAATTTCGCCGGCATACGCTATGCCCGCGCCGCCGGGGAATACGGGGCATGGGCCGTCGGAATACAGTATTACGGCTACGGGTCGATAAAAGGAGCCGACGAAAACGGCATACTCACCGGAGAGTTCTCACCGAAGGATGTGTCGTTCAGCGGCACATACGCCCACGATATCACCGACCGCCTGCGCGGTGGCGCCACGCTGAAGATGATATACAGCGGCTACGAACAGTATTCGGCATTTGCCGTAGCCACCGACCTCGGCATCAACTATTACGACGAGGAGCGCGATCTGTCGCTGTCGTTTGTCGCAGCCAATCTCGGCGGTCAGGTGAAACGTTTCCGCGACAGATATGATCGCCTGCCGTTTGACCTGCGTCTTGGCTGGTCGCAGAGTTTCGGCACTTTGCCGATACGTTTTTCAGTCACAGCCTGGAACCTCACAAAGTGGCATCTGCCCTACTACGACCCGGGCGACGGCACAGCACAGACAGAACCGACCGAGAAAGATTCCTTCAGTTCCAACCTGTTCAGGCATCTGATATTCGGAGCCGACTTCACCCATTCCGACAAATTTTACGTCACTCTCGCCTACAACTACAAGACACGCACCGACATGAGCACATATTCCCGCAGTTTTCTTTCGGGATTTTCGCTCGGCGCCGGGCTTAATGTCGACAAATTCGGCATAGGCCTCGCATTCGCGCAACCGCATACAGGCGCCACGACATTTATGGTCAACCTGCGTCTTGACATCAACGATTTCATCTATTGACACTAAATATGGACAACAATAAAAAAATCATAATCGCCATCGACGGTTTTTCCTCATCAGGCAAAAGCACAATGGCAAAAGAGCTTGCCCGCCGCATCGGCTACAGATATATTGACTCCGGCGCCATGTATCGCGCCGTAACCCTTTATGCGCTCGAACATGGGATGATACTTGACGGCGGAAACGTAGACACCGCGGCTTTAACTGCGGCTTTAGATGACATCAGTATTGATTTCCTGCCTTGCGCCGACGGGCAGCACACACTGCTCAACGGCCGCGATGTGGAGAAGGAAATCCGCTCGCTTCGGGTATCGTCAAGTGTGTCGCCCGTAGCTGTGATACCGGCAGTGCGCCACGCTCTGGTGGCACAGCAGCAGGCATTCGGCAAAGAACGCGGCATCGTGATGGACGGACGCGACATAGGCACCACCGTATTTCCCGACGCCGAACTGAAGATATATGTCAACGCCCCTGCCGAGACACGTGCCCGCCGCAGATGGCTCGAACTGCAACAGAAAGGTGACACAGACACGACCTACGAACAGGTGCTTGAAAATGTCGTGTCGCGCGACCATATCGACATGACCCGCGAGGAAAGTCCGCTGCGCCGCGCCGACGATGCCGTCGACCTTGACAATTCCGACATGAGCATCGAGCAACAGAATGCATGGCTCATCGACCAATACAACCGTGTGGCCGGCGCATAACGGCGTCGCCGCGCATACATTACATAGTCAGCAGCATGAATGACACAGTAACGATAGAAATCGACGAAGGCTCGGGATTTTGTTTCGGAGTCGTTACCGCAATCGACAAAGCGGAGGCCGCGTTGTCGCAAGATGCAGAGCTATACTGCCTTGGCGACATCGTGCACAACAGCGATGAAGTGAAACGTCTGGCCGACAAAGGCATGACGACAATAACGCATGACGATCTCGAGAACCTGCATGATGTGAGAGTGTTGCTGCGCGCTCACGGCGAACCGCCCTCGACCTACGCTGTGGCCCGCCGAAACGGCATCAGCATAATCGATGCAACCTGCCCGGTCGTGCTCCGACTCCAGCGGCGCATAAAGGAAAGCTACCGCGAGGGAGCTGCTGCCGGACGTCAGATCGTGATATACGGAAAGCCGGGACATGCCGAGGTAAACGGTCTTGTAGGTCAGACCGACGGCAATGCCATTGTGGTGCAGGGAGTAGCAGACCTTGACAAGATAGATTTCAACCGAGATGTGGATCTGTATTCTCAGACCACGATGTCGCTGTCGGGATTTAAGGATATGATTTCAGAGATAGCGCAGCGCATGACCCCTGACGCCACATTCCGCAGTTTCGACACGATATGCCGCCAGGTAGCCAACCGTGTCGACTCGCTGCGACGGTTTGCGGCGGAGCATGACCTTGTGTTGTTCGTATCGGGTAAAAAAAGCAGCAACGGAAAATTTCTCTATTCGGAATGCCTCGGCGTGAACAAGTCTACGCGTCTGATAAGCGACGAAAACGACATCGAGGCAGGGTGGCTCGACGGAGTGAGACGCATAGGCATCTGCGGGGCGACCTCTACCCCGCGATGGCTGATGGAAAGAGTCAGGGAACATGTAGGCTCCATGCTCGAACATGATGCCTGCTGAAAGTGTTATTCACCAAAGTGACCTACAGCAGATAAAACAATGAAAAAATACCATTGCAAATTCATAATCACAGCCGCTCTATGCGCCGCTATAATACCTGTCGCATCATGCGGAGGAGAAAAGAATAAACCTGACGAGATCGTGCAGGAGATGCCTGCCGACGACAGTTATATTTATGACCACCTCGACAAAATTGTCAACCAATACGGCAATCTGCTCATGACCACACCGATTGAAGGGAAAGAGATGGAGGAGTTGCTGATGGACATAAACAGCCGCTGCCAGATGCTCGCCGAACAGGGTGACACGCTGAAAGCCCTCTATTTCCACCACGCGATAGAGCATAACGTGCGCCAACGCGACAGCGTGCGCGCCGACCGTATCTTCGGCCGCTGTCCTTACACCGCTTTCAATCCGGAAAGAGACTGACCATGATAGGAAGAGAATTGCAAATATCTCATTGCAAAAAATCAAATAAAACAGTATTCCATGCTATCATGCATTAGAATTAAATATGTATTCCTGTCTTTTCAATTAGTGATGACTGTAGTCGCAGGTTATTCACAAACTCCCGCAGTTACGGATTCTTGTCACTTTAGCAGTAATCATTTTTTTTCAGCTGATTTAAAAAATGAATGTGCCTCTTATAGGCATACTGTTTCGCCCCCGGTTTTACCAGACAGTACAGATATTTGTATTCATGAGCGAAAAGCTTTTTGGCGGGCCGGAGCGGAGACGGTTGGCTTCAATATAGGTCTATGGGCATTTGACCGATATGTGTTGAAAGGGCTTTATGCGTATATTTCATGGAATACAATCAAAGAGAATTTCAGACATGGTTTTGAATGGGATGACGACCACCTGCATACCAATATGTTCGACCATCCTTATAATGGTTCGATATTTTTTAATGCCGGTCGTTCCAATGGCTTTAATTTCTGGCAATCTGAACTTTTTGCTATTGGGGGAAGCGCCATGTGGGAAATGTTTATGGAAAGAGAATACCCTTCAACCAATGACATTATTGCCACTCCAATAGGTGGTGCAGCACTCGGTGAGGTGCTTTATCGCACATCAGACCTTATCCTTGACGATCGAAGCAGCGGTGGAGAACGTTTCGGACGTGAGTTTGCGGCATTCCTTGTAGATCCCATGAAAGGAATAAACCGAGTTATTACCGGAGCAGCATGGAAGAAACGTACTACATCAGGAAGAAGATTCGGAATCCCGCCTATCAGTGTGGAATTGTCCTTAGGCGGTAAATTTCTCTCTCTTATTGAAAATGATGAAGGAAGCCGTGCCGGCGCAGTTGCGGAAATCAATATCGAATATGGTGACAAATTTGCGGAAACAACAAAAGCTCCTTACGATTACTTCTCGTTTCTTATGGAACTCCAAGGCATCAAGTCTCAGCCCTTGTTGAGCAGAGTGGAAATTATAGGACGTCTTCTGTCAAAAGAAATACTTGACAAAAAGAATGTCAATCTGAATATAGGCTTATATCAGCATTTTGATTATTTCGATTCGGACACTATAAGACCGGAAAGAAATGCCTTGTATTTCCCTTGTTCAGTGCCATACAAAATGGGGACACCGGCATCTATCGGAGGTGGAACTATGATAAAATACACTCAATCAAGGCTGATGTCATTAGACGGTTATGTGCATCTTAATGGCGTAATTCTTGCAGGAGTGCTGACCGACTTCTATCGAGATTATCACCGGAATTATAATTGGGGCTCCGGATTTTCAGTTAAGGCGGGGTTGAACTGGGCAATGTCTGACGACAGAATATCTGTAAGAGTAGCCAATCAATATTACCGAATATATACTTGGAACGGATATGATATCAACTATGATTGGTCTTTGACTCCGGAAGGAAAACCGGTAGATGTGCAGGGAGACGCGTCGCATTCATCTTTCAATCATCTTGAAGCATCGGTCAGCTACCGCTTATGGAAACGCCTTTATCTTACCGGGGGCATTGACTACTATTCAAGAAGCACAGAATACGACGATATGTCAATCAGGATGAATAACACAATAATAAGCAGTCCAATCGTGCACAGCAAGCAACTTGGTCTTCATTTAATGATCACATATAAACTATAGCTCTCTATCTTCTTTTTTTGATAGTGGTTACTATAGTTAAAAAAACAATTTCAGTGGCTCAGGCCGAAATAACAGTACATGGCAATATAATAATTCCAGGCTTTGCCTTGAGGGTGTTGCAGCACTTCATATTGTAGGGACGCTCGGCTCGTGCGTCCGAATAATACGCCTAATAATCAATGTGTTAGCGGACGCACGAGCCGTGCGTCCCTACATTTTGGAGGCATTCCTCTGAATTCTGCAACACGCTCACAGCAATATTGAACTGAGACTGTAATATGAACTGCAATTTAAGCTTGAGCTAAACAAACTATCTTACAGACAGGAGCCATCAACGACATTTATCATGCCGTCAGATGGCTCCTGTATCAATTTACTGTGCCGGAGGCGAGATTAATCAGTCTTCGGGGACAGGTTCGGCATCGGGGGCTATGAGCTTGTAGCCTTTGCCGTGGATGTTGATGATTTCAATTGTCGGGTCGTCTTTGAGATGCTTGCGCAGTTTGGTGATGTAGACGTCCATCGAACGGGCATTGAAATAGTTGTCGTCAATCCAGATTGTCTTGAGTGCGAAGTTGCGTTCAAGAATTTCGTTGACATGAGCGCAAAGCAGGCTGAGCAGTTCTGACTCTTTGGTGGTGAGTTTTGTCACTTTGTCATCAATCATGAGAGTCTGCTTCTGGGTGTCGAAAGTGAATTTGCCGATTTTGTACATTGTCACTTCCTTGCCCTTCTTGCCTTTGACACGGCGGAGGATAGCCTCGATACGGAACACAAGCTCTTCCATCGAGAACGGTTTGGTGATATAGTCGTCGGCACCGAGTTTGAATCCTTCGAGGATGTCATCTTTAAGTTGCTTGGCGGTAAGGAAAATAATGGGCACTTCGGAATTGACAGTGCGGATTTCCTGTGCGAGCGAGAAGCCGTCTTTTTTTGGCATCATCACGTCGAGCACGCAGATATCGTATTTCCCTTTGAGGAACGCCTTATAGCCGGCATCGCCGTCGGGATAGAGGTCGGCGTTAAACCCTTTTGCCTGGAGATATTCACGAAGCAGCATGCCGAGGTTTTCGTCGTCCTCGCATAATAGTATACGCATACGTTCTTCCATAATCGTCAATTTTTAATTAATGGTAATATGATTATAAATTTTGTTCCCTGGTTGAGTTCTGACTCCACTTTTATCGTTCCGCCGAGCAGATCGATCATTTTGTAGACGTAGGCAAGACCGAGTCCGAAGCCTTTGACGTCGTGTTTGTTGCCGGTCGGCACGCGGTAGAATTTATCGAAAATCTTACGCAGGTGCTCCTTCTTTATGCCGATTCCGTTGTCCTCGATAGTGATCTGCAGACGAGAGTTGGCTATATCGGCGGTAGAGACTTTTATGTCGAGGGGGACATCCTCGCGCCGATATTTCACGGCGTTGTCAAGCAGATTGAATATTACATTCGTGAAGTGCATTTCGTCGACATTGACGATGGCATCTTCGGCATCAAGCGCGGCGTTAAGCCGACCGCCGTAGCGCTCCACTTTGAGCTTGAAGGTGTTTATGATATTGTTGATGGTTATGTTGGCGTCGACTTCCTGCAGACGTATCGTAGCCTTCTTGCGGTCGAACATCGACATCTGCAACACTTTCTCTACCTGGAAGCGCAGACGCTTTGTCTCATCGTTGATGATTGACGATATGTGCTGGAGCATGCCGGGAGACTTGCGCACGGAGTCGTCGTTGAGCATCTGTGCGGCAAGAGATATTGTAGAAATCGGTGTCTTGAACTCGTGGGTCATGTTGTTGATGAAATCGGTTTTCATCTCGTTGAGTTTTTTCTGGCGGAATGCCAGAATGATAGTGTAAACAAACACTATGAGCAGCACAAGAGTGAATGCGAATGCAGGGATGAGGAAACGCACGGATTTAAGAATATATTTCGCCTTTGAGGGAAAATATACTTTAAGGAATATTTTCTTGTTGGCAGGGTCGTTGGGAAACAGCGCCTGAACAAACATCGTGTTGTCGTCACCTTTGCTTACATTTGGAAATCCGTCAGTAGTGTAGACGGGAATGCCGTTGCGGTTTACAACAGCAAAGCAGAAAGGCACGCTGACACCGTTGTTGGCAAGTTCCTCTGCTATAATCTGCCGGGTGAAAGTCGAATCGACACGTTCGAGCACGGGACGGTTGATGGCCTGCGTGCTGATTTTGAGGATTACTTCATCAAGAATGCCTTTCTGATAGCGCACGCGGTCGTCGAGACGGGCCTGCGCCTCGCGCATTGCATTGGTGCGGTCAAGAGCAGCAAGCTGGTCGCCCTGAAGTTTCAGTATCTTGTCGACATCACCACGGATAGTCAACGAGCCTTCAAGGCCGGAAAATGTATTGAAGGAGTAGCTTATGCCTCCGAGATGCGGAGGCTGGCCGTCGGGATACTGCGAGTAGAGGGCGGCCGACTCCACTCCGCTGACGTCATCTTCGAGATAATAGCGGGTCTCCTCCTGCTCAAGGCGCGAACTTACCATGTAGAGGCTTCGGCGCACTCCTTCGGCAAACTGGTCGTCGCGCATCTTGATGATGTCGTCCATATATTTTATTTCAATATACAGCAACCCGACAAAAGTGACTGCCATCAGAATAGTGAGTAACCATATAGTAGATTTCTTCATGTCTGCGTTCAATTTTTACAAAACAGTGTTGCGGCATTGACCCTTCAACATGAGTCATTTATGCTGTAGCGCCAACCTGGGCGTACAATTTTCGCACACTTTTTATAATATTAACAAATAAGATGAAAGAGTGTTTAAAAAATTTCAGAGTGATGTTAACATCAGCGGCCTCAATGAAAAGCGCCTTATTTTAACATTTCGGCGTAAATTTAACATAAAAATGTGAATAAGCAAAATTCAGAGCATATTTTTCAACAAACACCGTAAAAAAGCAGTCAGACCGAAGCTGAAATCAACTCCGGTCTGACATATATTCTTTAGTGGAACGTCGCTAATCTTCCGCCTCAACAGGCTGCTTGGGCAGCGTGCGGTGCAGCAACATATACCCTGCAATTCCGGCGAGCAACGACCCTATCACAATACCGAGTTTGGCATGGCTCAGAAGCGATGCGCCCTCCGCACCCATCGACCCGAATGACAGATTGGCGATGAAAATCGATACAGTGAAACCGATACCTCCCAGCATCGCTATCGAACCCATCATCTTCCAGTTGCTGTGCTCCGGCATCGGGGCAAGTTTCAGCTTGACTGTAATCCATGAGAAGATGAAAATTCCGGCACATTTGCCCACAACGAGAGCACATATAACAGCGAGGCTGACACCTTCGAGAATGCTCATCGGATCCATGTCAAGAAGGAATATGCCGGCGTTGGCAAATGCGAAAATCGGAATTATTATATAGTTGACAAGCGGATGAAGGGTGTCCTCGAGGTCCTGAAGCGGAGATATGACTTTATCGGAAGCCGACTCCACCTGCTTAAGCCAGTCAAGCTGCTCTTTGGAAAGAATGGTCTTGCGGGAAAGCGTCTCGTCGTCTTCATGACGGAAATGATTGATGGAGTCGCGTATCTGCCTGATATATTTCTTGGGCTCGAACACCGGAGTTGCCGGCACACAGAATGCGACAAGCACACCGGCAATAGTGGGGTGAATGCCTGAGTTGAGAAACAGGAACCATATCACGCCGCCGACCCCGATATAGAACATCTTGCTCTTTATGCGCAGCCATGAGCCCATCAGCAGAACTCCGAAAAGCATCAATGCATAGAGGAGCAAAATGCCGTCGATCTGTGTCGAGTAGAACACGGCGATGACAATAATGCCGCCGATGTCGTCGACCACGGCAAGGGTGGTAAGGAATATCTTAAGCGAAAGCGGCACTCTCTTTCCGAGCATGCTGAGCACACCGAGCGAGAACGCGATGTCGGTAGCCATCGGGATTGCCGCACCGCCGGTGTAGTCTGTACCCATTGAAAATGCGAGAAATATCACAACGGGAACGACCATGCCGCCGACAGCTCCGACGATGGGAAGCAATGCCTGACGGAACGATGACAGTTCGCCCACGAGCACCTCTCGCTTGATTTCAAGTCCGATGGAGAAGAAGAATATGGCCATCAGGGCATCGTTGATAAACTGAAGCATAGTCATCGGATGTCCCGAATGCGAGAATATGTTGAAATTGCCTACCTGCAGACGTATCTCCTGCTCCCAGAATTCAAAATAATGACCGCTGATTGCTGGAATATTCGCTACTACAAGAGCAAGAAATGTGGCGAAGATAAGCACATTTCCACCCGAAGCATGGTGGCGCAACGCCTGACGGGCTGCATAGAAGATGACATGAGCCTGATTGTTAAGCGCGTTGACCGACTGCTGAACCTGCCGCGGCAGTGATGATGAAAGCGAACCGGACTCCTTGTCCGAATTCTCCGGTTCCAAATCGTGCTGATTGCCGGTGTCCGGCGTGTTTCCGGAATTACCTTTCTGATTTACCATAGAGAAATTGTTTTTTGTAATCATAATAGCGGTATAAATCTGTCTCGCATATTTGCTGCTCACGACACCTGATGCCGGACAATCTGCAAAGACCACAACCGCTTGTCATAGACGTGATGTCGGTGTCATTCGACACCGGCATCACATTATATTAAATCTTTACCTATTTTCAATCGAGTTTAAGAACTGCGAGGAATGCTTTCTGCGGCACCTCAACGGAGCCGATCTGTTTCATTCGCTTTTTACCTTTCTTCTGCTTTTCGAGAAGCTTGCGTTTACGCGAGATATCGCCGCCATAACATTTTGCTGTCACATCCTTGCGCACGGCCTTGATTGTCTCTCGCGCGATAATCTTGGCGCCGATTGCGGCCTGTATCGCTATATCAAACTGCTGACGGGGTATCAGTTCCTTTAGTTTCTCACACATGCGGCGGCCGAATGTCACTGCATTGTCAGCATGAGTGAGTGTAGAGAGGGCGTCGACACTCTCGCCGTTGAGCAGTATATCGAGTTTGACGAGCTTTGACTCGCGGAAATCGTGGATATGATAGTCGAAAGAGGCGTATCCTTTCGATATGCTTTTGAGTTTGTCGTAGAAGTCGATGACAATCTCGCCCAACGGCATGTCGAAGATAATCTCCACACGGTTGCCGGAAATGAATTCCTGCTTTACGAGCTCACCGCGTTTGCCGAGACAGAGGGTCATAATCGGGCCGATAAAGTCGGTTGTTGTTATGACGGATGCGCGGATATACGGTTCTTCGATATGGTCGATAAGCGTTATGTCGGGAAGGCCTGACGGGTTGTGCACCTCTGTCATATTTCCTTTTTTATCAAAGACTCTGTAGGATACGTTAGGCACGGTGGTGATGACATCCATGTCAAACTCTCGCCCGAGACGTTCCTGTATGATCTCCATGTGAAGGAGTCCGAGGAAGCCGCAACGGAAACCGAATCCGAGAGCGGCCGATGACTCCGGCTGGAATGTCAGCGAGGCGTCATTGAGCTGCAGTTTTTCGAGAGAGTTACGCAGATTTTCGAAGTCTTCCGTCTCAATGGGATAGACTCCGGCGAATACCATCGGCTTGACTTCCTCAAAACCGTCGATTGCCGCTTCACACGGACGGTTGACGTGAGTAATCGTATCGCCGACCCGCACTTCTTTAGATGTCTTTATGCCGGATATGATGTAACCGACGTTACCGGCGCTGAGTTCGCGGCGGGGATCCATGTCAAGTTTGAGCACGCCTATCTCGTCGGCATGATACTCTTTGCCTGTCGACACGAATTTCACGAAATCATCTTTTGCTATCCGACCGTTGACAATCTTGAAATACGCGATGATGCCGCGGAATGGATTGAATACAGAGTCAAAAATCAATGCCTGCAGAGGAGCATCGGGGTCGCCCTGAGGCGCGGGCACACGCTCTACAATCGCACGCAGTATATCTTCGATGCCGATACCGGTCTTGCCTGAGGCGCGAATTATTTCCTCTCGACGGCAACCGAGCAGCTCGACAATCTGGTCTTCCACTTCGTCGGGATTGGCAGAGTCGAGATCGACTTTGTTTATGACCGGAATAATCTCAAGGTCGTTGTCGATAGCCATATAGAGGTTCGAGATGGTCTGAGCCTGTATGCCCTGCGAGGCATCTACTATGAGCAGCGCGCCTTCGCATGCGGCTATCGAGCGCGACACTTCGTAGGAGAAGTCGACGTGCCCCGGGGTGTCGATGAGGTTGAGAATATATTTCTCGCCGTCAATCGCATACTCCATCTGTATGGCATGACTTTTAATCGTGATGCCACGCTCACGCTCCAGCTCCATGTCGTCAAGCACCTGCGCCTGCAGGTCTTTCTGGGCTATAGTGCCGGTGTATTCGAGCAGACGGTCGGCCAGAGTGCTCTTGCCGTGGTCGATATGTGCAATGATACAAAAGTTTCTTATATTTTTCATCTTCAATGAAGTCTGTATTGTAGTAAAGATGTCAAAATCGAATTGCAAATTTACACATTTTTTTTCACATTTCAGATATTTCGCTGACTGACCGTCAAATTTTGCGTAACGGCCGGCATCACCTCAGGTGTGAACAGACGAAAAACGGGCGCTACCGCATTGAAGCGACAGCGCCCGAGAGATAAATCAGTTATCTATATTTCCCGCAGATAGCGGTGTTTGCCGACTGTCGGACGGGAATGCGTTCATATCAATAATTCCACTGGCAGGCTACCATCTGCAGGTTGTCGCAGGCTATGGTGCGGAAGTCGGTAATCATGTTGTAGCGGCAATTGACGTAACGGAGCATGCTGTCGAACGAGACATCAAGCATTGTCAGCTGATTGTTGTTGCAGAGCAGACGCTCGAGCTGAGTCTGATTTGACAGGTTGAGCGAAGTCAGGTCGTTGTATGAGCAATCGACAAACAGCAGGTTGGGACAATTGTCGACAGAGAGCGAAGTCAGGTCGTTGTATGAGCAGACAAGGTCGATGAGCGCGTTGCAGTTGCTGACTGCAAGCTGGGTCATGTTGTTGTCGGAGCATATGATGGTGCTGACCGACGGAAGCTGATTGATATAGAGCTTTGCAATCTCATTGTCATCGACATTGAGGTTGGTAAGGTTTTCAACTCCGGCAAGCGCGATAGAGGTCAACTTGTTATATCCGCAATAAAGATTTTTAAGAGCGGTGCAGCCACTGACGTTGAGAGCTTCGAGGTGACAGCCCTGACAGTTGAGTGTGACAAGCGTGGGCGAGTTTGCCACCGACAGTTCAACAAACAGGTTGTTGGAGCAATTGAGGGTCTTCAGACTTGTTGTGCCTGACAGATCGAGATTTGTCAGTCGGTTGCGATAGATTTTGAGTTCGGTCATAGCCGGGCAGCTTGCCGACGAAAATTCAGTCAGTTTGTTGCGTGAGGCGTCAAGTTTAGTCAATACGGGATCTTCATTGACTGTGAGGGCGGTAAGACTGTTACGTGAAACGTTTACTTCCTGAAGCGCGTCAAACCCAGAAAGGTCAAGTGTGCCGGCAAGATGTTTGTCCTTCCATTCGATTTTGGTGACATGTCCGTTTTCGACCGTAACACCCTCCCATGTGGCAGGCGCCTTAGTGTCATTGATTTTAAGAGCCTGAGCGTTGGTAGCGTCCCTTTCACCGGGCTGTGACAAGAAAGCCTGAAGTTGCTTCAACTCGCTTTTGTCAATCTTCTGAGCGAAAGCTCCGGTGCATCCTATCATCAGAGCAATCAATAAAACAGCTTTTTTCATAACTAATAGTTGATTAGAAGTTTATTACCTAAACAACGGTCAGAGAAAAAAGGTTTATGCGACTGTTAAAATTTTATTTTATCACGCAGACAACAGGTTTTTGTGCAATGCGGTTTTCGCTCAGAACGGTGCCGGAGCATCGGATGACGATGCGCTCAGGTCGACGCTTCCGCCCGAGAATGGGTCGGATGACTGCGACAATGCCCCCGGGTCGTCAGACGAGTTGATACGCGAGCCGACGGTTGCCTCGCCATACATTCCGCCTTCCTCTATCCAGTTTTCGAAACGTGTGTATTGCCCGCGGAAACGCATGCGCACGTCGGTAACCTGACCGTTACGATGCTTGGCTATGATAAACTGGGCAAGATTTCGGATATCATTTCCCTCGGCGTCGGTATCGCTTTTGATATAATATTCGGGTCGGTGAATGAAGCATACGATGTCGGCGTCCTGCTCGATGGCACCCGACTCACGGAGGTCGGAGAGCTGCGGACGCTTTCCGTCGGTGCGCGACTCCACACTTCGGTTGAGCTGCGAAAGCGCCACTATCGGTATGTTCAATTCCTTGGCAAGCTGTTTCAGCGAACGCGATATCATTGACACCTCCTGCTCGCGTGAACCGAATTTCATGCCTGAGGCATTCATAAGCTGCAGGTAGTCGATTATTATGAACTGCACATTGTGCTCCCTGACAAGGCGCCGGGCTTTCGTGCGCAATTCGAAAATCGACAGAGAGGCGGTGTCATCGATATAAAGCGGCGCACTATAGAGGTGCTTGATACGCGACATCAGCTGATCCCACTCGCGGTTGTCGAGGCGACCGCTCTTTATCTTTTCACTCTCGAGCTCACAAGTGTTGCATATCAGACGGTTGACAAGCTGGATATTAGACATTTCAAGCGAGAATATCGCAACGGGAGTGTTGTAGTTGACCGCCATGTTTTTCGCCATGGAAAGGACGAACGCGGTCTTTCCCATAGCCGGACGTGCGGCAATGATGATAAGGTCGCTCCGCTGCCAGCCTGACGTGATTTTGTCAAGGTCATGGAAGCCAGACTCAAGTCCCGACATGCCTGACGCCCTGTTGGCGGCAGCCTCTATCTGCTCTATCGCCTGCTTGATGACAGGGTCGACCTGCGTGAAATCTTTCTTTACATTGCGCTGCGATATCTCAAACAGTTTGCCTTCGGCTTCCTGCATAAGGTCGTCGACGTCGTTGGTTTCGTCGTAAGCCTTTGCCTCGATAGAAGAGGCAAACGATATGAGCTCGCGGGCAAGATATTTCTGCGCCACTATGCGGGCATGATACTCGACATTGGCCGACGAAGCCACCCGCGACGTCAGTTCGGCGATGAATGCCGGACCGCCGACCTCCTCGAGAGTGCCGTTGAGTCGCAACTGCTCCATGACGGTGAGCATATCAATAGGCCGCTGAGCCGCACCGAGCGACTGTATCGCATGATATATCTTCTGATTGCTCGGCTCGTAGAAACTGCCGGGATGAAGGATGTCACACACTACGGTGTAGGCATCTTTTTCGAGCATGATGGCACCGAGCACGGCTTCTTCAAGGTCTTTGTCCTGAGGCTGAAGCCGTCCGAGAGTATCGATTTTAGACTGTTGCTGATATTGTGGCCGGGCTCCGTCGCGTCGCCCCTGTTTGTTGACAAATTCCATATAAATAATGAACTGATGCTTATTTGATACAAAAGTAGCAAAATTGGAGCGGAATGCCAAAGACACCACGCCTGATTTATCAACCGATTTATCAATATTTATAAATATTATGTGTAATTTTGCTTTTTATTGAAATAACAGCCACATGATTACATTCCCCAACGCAAAAATCAACATCGGCCTTTACATCACGTCGCGGCGTGATGACGGATACCACGAAATCGTAACCGCAATGATACCGACCGACTGGCGCGACATACTTGAGATTGTTCCGGCCAAAGGGAACGGAACCACCCTCACCGTGACAGGCCGGAGCGTGGATTGTCCGACAGAGAAGAACCTTGTGATGCGCGCCTACCGGGCGATGGCATCGCAATATGATTTGCCCGATGTAGACATATATCTCCATAAGATAATTCCGGACGGAGCCGGGCTTGGCGGAGGTTCGGCCGATGCCGCATTTACGATAAGGGCACTCAACGAGATGTTCGAACTCGGACTTTCGGATGACGCGATGGCGGCCACAGCGGCTACAATAGGCTCCGACTGCCCGTTTTTCATCTACAACCGCCCCATGCTGGCTACCGGCACGGGCACGACACTTGCTCCGATTAATTTCAGTCAGGAAGGCTACAGACTCGTCATTGTTAAACCGCGCGAATATGTCTCTACCGCCGAAGCTTACGGCGGCTGCATGCCAAAACCTTGCGAGACACCACTCACTGAGATACTGGCGGAAACACCCCCGGAAGAATGGGCTAAGAGCAATGTCGTCAACGACTTCGAGGCCTCGGTATTTCCGCTCCACCCACACATCGCCGAGGTCAAGGCGTCGCTCTACCGACTCGGTGCGGCATACGCGTCGATGTCAGGCTCCGGCGCAAGCGTGTTCGGCATATTCGGCCGTGACATTTTGGCAGATGAGATACAGCAGACCTTTCCCGGAATGGATTTTCACATCTCAACACTTTGAACGTTAACGCATTTTATTTGTTAATATTTTATGATTAGCCGAATGTAGCGAGTTTGGCAAGATTTTTGCATATTCCAACCTAAATAAAATTATTCAAACATGAGCCAGAAACAACATAACCACTCCGAAAAAGACTCCGCAAAAGGGGCACAGGAGGCAGAAATCAAAATCGAAAACCCCGATATGGAAGTTGAGGACACGCTCAACGACGGAATAACAGAAGAAACCGGTGCGGACGAAGAGTCATCGGAAATAGAGAAGCTCAAACAGATGCTCCAGGATCGAGAGGAAGCTCTTGAAAAGGAGAAAAAAGAGTATCTTTTCCTCATGGCAGATTTCGACAATTTCAAGAAACGCACTCTGCGCGAGAAATCTGAAATAATCAAAAACGGGGCAGAGAATGTGCTCAAAGGCATACTTCCAATTCTCGATGACTTCGAACGTGGCATTGATGCTATCAAAGATGACGCCACCGCTGTGTCAGTAAAGGAAGGCATGGAGCTTATATACAATAAATTCGTAAAATACCTGCAGCAGAACGGTGTCAAGGAAATACCCACCGAAGATGCCGTTTTTGATGTCGACCTTCATGAAGCCATCGCCATGGTGCCTGTTGAAGATGAGTCGAAAAAAGGCAAGGTCATCGACACTATTGCCAAGGGATACACCCTCAACGACAAGGTGATACGTCACGCAAAAGTCGCAGTCGGACAATAAACACACCGACATAACAAACGTAAATCGTGCATTTTACATATAGCGCATTGTGAATTAAAAGAATATGGCTACCAAAAGAGATTACTACGAAGTGCTGGGCGTTGACAAAAGCGCCTCGGCAGATGAAATAAAGAAAGCGTACCGCAAACTGGCGCTGAAATATCACCCCGATAAAAATCCCGGCGACAAGGCCGCGGAAGAGAAATTTATCGAGGCTGCCGAAGCGTATGATGTGCTCAGCGATGCTGACAAGCGTGCGAAATATGACCAGTTCGGCCACAATATGGGTCCGCAAGGCTTTCCTGGCGGAGGTGCAGGCGGCTACAGCGCCGGATTTGATATCAACGACATATTCGAGCACTTCGGCGACATATTCGGAGGCCGTTTCGGCGGCGAATGGGGCGGAGCCACCGGCGGACGCCAGCGCGCCCCCCGCAAGCCGACACGCAAAGGTTCAGACCTGCGCATAAAGGTAAAACTGACTCTTGCGGAAATAGCCACAGGCATTTCCAAGACGCTCAAAATACCTACGCAGACCAAGTGCGAGCACTGCAACGGCACAGGAGCCAAAGACGGCACGGCATTCACAACATGCTCAACTTGCCACGGCACTGGTGTCATCACTCAGGTGCAGCAGACCCTGCTCGGCGCCATGCAGTCGCAGTCGATATGCCCTCATTGCAACGGCGAGGGCAAGACTATCACTCAGAACTGCGCCTACTGCCACGGCGAAGGTACAGAGCGCAAGGAGCAACTTGTGAGCTTCAACATACCGGCCGGCGTTGCCGACGGCATGACTCTGACCGTAAAGGGCAAAGGAAATGCTCCACGCCACGGTGGCGTCAACGGCGACCTTCTCGTGGTAATCGAGGAAATAAAGCACCCCGAACTGATACGCGACGGCAATGATGTGATATACAATCTCATGCTTGATATCCCGACAGCCACTTTGGGTGGCTCGGTTGAAGTGCCGACAATCACCGGACGCGCACGCCTCAACATAGCAGCCGGCACACAGCCCGGCAAAGTGCTCCGCCTGCGCGGCAAAGGTCTCCCCTCTCCCGAAGGTCGAGGCACCGGCGACGAGCTCATCAACGTGATGGTCTACATACCCGAACAGCTTGACGACCGCATCCGCACCGCTGTCGAGTCAATCAAAGACAGCCCCAACATCAAGCCTTCGGAATCAGCCAAACAGCGCATATTCTCAAAACTGAAACATATCTTCGAATAAAATCAGATAAAATAATCAGAATAAGGGAGGTGCAGACCTGAAAACGGGTCTGCACCTTCTTTGTTTTTCGCTATAAGCATCTCATTTCCGGCCGATTGCTCAACAGATATTTTTATGTGAATATTACAAAGCGGGGCGAATATCCAGATTGGATATTCGCCCCGCGGGTATGATGTTTTGTTGAATCAGCCGATTAGATCCAGCGTACATAAGCGAAGTCCTGACGGTGGGGCAGGTTGCTGTTGACCGGATAGAGACGGTAAGCGTAGCGGAATACACCGGGATCGTCGGTTTTTCCTTTGTACTCGTAGGTGAGCACGTTGCCTTCTTCCTTAACCACTTTGAAAGGAGCTACCTTGCAAAGTTTCTCTTCGCCATCTTCGACCTGATATGCAACGAGTTCAAGACCGAGCTCTTTGCCGAGACCGTTGGTGTCAACAATTGCTTTTACGTTGAATTCCTGACCGGTAAGGTTGTTTGATGCTTCCTGTGTCTCCACATCGAATACTTTGATGCCATCCCATGCGGCGGCCACTTTCTCTTTCCAGGCCACAATTTCTTTTGCAAGTGCGAAATCCTTGGCAGCGAGTTTCTTCGAGCGGGCAGCTTCTTTGTCGTAGAATCGAGCGATGTAGTCGTCGATCATACGTTTCATAGTGAAGTGGGGAGCGATGTCGCCGATAGATCCTTTGATGTATTGTATCCAGCGGGGTGAGTAGCCCTTTGAGTTCTTCTCGAAGTAGAGGGGTACGATTTCATTCTCAAGCATCGAGTAGATAGTTGCGGCGTCAAGCTTATCCTGCTGAGACTGGTCAGTGAATGTACGACGGTCAGTGAGCGCCCAGCCTGCGTTTTCGTTAAAGCGGTAGCCTTCATACCACCATCCGTCGAGCACTGAGAAGTTGAGCACGCCGTTCATCTCGGCTTTCTCTCCGGATGTGCCTGATGCCTCGAGAGGACGAGTGGGGGTATTCAACCAGATATCGACACCGCTGACAAGACGCTTTGCAACAATCATGTTGTAATCTTCAAGGAAGATAATCTTGCCGAGGAACTGGGGCATGCGTGAAATCTCCATGATGCGCTTGATAAGGCCCTGTCCGGCTCCGTCGGCGGGGTGAGCTTTACCTGAGAATACGAACTGTACGGGGAACTGCTCGTTGTTTACAATCTTGGCGAGACGATCCAGGTCAGTAAAGAGGAGATGCGCACGCTTGTAAGTAGCGAAACGACGGGCAAAACCGATGATGAGAGCGTTGGGGTTGATTTTGTCGACAATTTTCATTACAGCGGAGGGATCGCCCTGATTGGCAAGCCATTTGGCTTTGAAATCACGCTTGACAAAGTTGATGAATTTGGTTTTCAACTGCATGCGCATTTTCCAGATTTCTTCGTCGTTGACGTCGAATATGCCTTTCCATGCTTTGGGGTCGCTCTGATTTTCGAATACCTGCTCGCCGAGATGCTTAGCGTAGAATTCCTTCCACTCTGAAGCGGCCCAAGTGGGCATGTGCACACCGTTGGTTACGTAGCCGACGTGCGATTCCTGCCAGTTGTAGCCTTTCCAGATACCGGCGAACATTTTCTTTGACACTTCACCGTGGAGCCAGCTCACACCGTTGGCTTCCTGACAGGTGTTGAGAGCGAACACGCTCATTGAGAAACGTTCGTTGGTGTTGGGGTTCTCACGACCCATGTTCATGAGGTCGTTCCACGAGATACCGAGTTTTGCGGGATATTCGCCCATATATTTTCCGAAGAGACCTTCGTCGAAATAGTCGTGACCTGCGGGCACGGGAGTGTGTACGGTATAGAGTGACGAAGCGCGTACCATTTCGAGAGCCACGTTGAAGTCAAGACCATCCTCCTGTACGTAGTCAACAAGACGCTGCAGGTTGAGCAGAGCCGCGTGACCTTCGTTGCAGTGATAGAGCTGGCTCTTGATGCCGAGTTTCTTCAGCATGAGCACACCGCCGATGCCGAGAAGATATTCCTGCTTGATGCGGTTTTCCCAGTCACCGCCGTAGAGCTGGTGGGTGATGACGCGGTCAAACTCGCTGTTCATGTCGAAGTCGGTATCCAGCAGGTAAAGATTCATGCGGCCGACAGCAACTTTCCAGATGTGAGAGTAGATGATACGTCCGGGATAGGGAACTTCGAGGATGACGGGATGTCCGTTTTTATCGCATACCTGCTCGATGGGGAGCTGGTTGAAGTTCTGGGGCTCGTAGTTTGCAATCTGCTGGCCGTCGACGCTGAGAGTCTGGGTGAAGTAGCCGTAGCGGTAGAGGAAACCCACAGCTGTCATATCAACGCAGCTGTCTGATGCTTCCTTGATATAGTCACCGGCAAGCACGCCGAGACCACCTGAATATATTTTCAAACAGTTGCAGAGACCGTATTCCATAGAGAAATATGATACGGAAGGAACATCCTTGCGCATCGGTTTCTTCATGTAATCCTGGAACATGCCATAGACACGCTCTATACGTGCCATGAAATCTGCATCGTTGATGATTTCTTTCTGACGTTCGGAAGAAAGGCGCTGAAGAAGCATCACGGGGTTTTCACCGGTTGAACGCCACAGCTCGGGGTTGAGATCGCGGAAGAGCGATTTTGCATCGCTGTTCCATACCCACCAGAGGTTCTTTGAAAGTTTCTCCAGAGGTTTTAACTTTGAAGGTAAGTCTGACTTTACAGTCATGTCACGCCAGGTGGGGACATTCGAGTTGCTTACTTGAAGTTTCATTGTGTATCTTTTTAATTGTTGTAATGATTACTTTTAAGGAAATGTAATATAATGTTATCTAAAGTATCAGACGAAAAAAGTCTCCGGACACATGACAGTGTCATTGTCGCTTTTCAGCTTTACGAAGCGCGATGTCAAACGCATTTTCATACCACTTGATGAAATGGCTCCATGCGGCTTTCGACGCCGTATCCATCGCAGCCTTTGCTATCTTTGCCCTTTCTGTTGCGGGGGCGCTTATGAGTTTCATGAGCGACTGCGCGATTGCATCTGCCACTTCGTGGTAGTTGGAGTCGGTGCGAGGTATCACACTGACACCGGAAATATCAAATTCAGGTTTTGATGAAGACAGTATCCACTGTCCGAAACCTGAGAGCGACGTAGTGACCGTGGGCACACCGAATGCCACACTTTCAAGCGGGGTATAACCCCATGGCTCGTAATATGAGGGGAACACTGTGGCATCGACGCCGATAAGCAGGTCGTAATACGGGCTATCGAATATTCCGTCGTCGCCATTGAGATAGCATGGCACATAAACCACTGTCATGCTGTCGTTGAGGTCAACCCCGAAGCCGAGCTGATGTATTCGGTTGATTATCGGATCTTCGTTATAATTGTGGAGAGTATGCGTGATTACCGGATCGCAGATGCCCGACTGACAGCCACGCGCGACAGCATCCTGAAGGTCGCCACGAGCCTTGTCGACCCATGCGGGCACCATTACCAGCGCGAGCACACGTGATTGGGTGCGTCCGCGCAATGCATTCATGCTGTCAAGAAACACATCGATACCCTTGTTGCGGTATTCGCATCGTCCGGACGTGACCACGATGAATGTATCGTCGTCAAGCGGCTTGCCGGTGAGCGCGCGTGCCACAGAGAGAAGTTTTTCGCGGGCATCCTTGCGTGCTTTGGCGAACTGCGTGCGTGCAGGCACGAAATTTTTTTCAAATCCGTTGGGGGTTACGACCGCCGGCTTCAAGTCAAGAAGTTGCTCACACTCAACTGCTGTTATATCGCTGACGGTAGTAAAGCAGTCGGCTGCATGAGCTGCAGCTTTCTCGAGTGAATGCTTTGACTCCATGTTTAGCTCACGGGCCATCTGGTCGCCGTTATATCCCTTGAGATAATCATAGAGAGGCTTGCCGTTGCCGCATATACTGCGCCCGATGCTTGTGGCATGAGTCGTGAATACTGTGGCAATTGCCGGCTCCTGCCATTTGAGATAAAGAAGCCCCATGCCTGTCGTCCACTCGTTGAAGTGGGCTATGACATCGGCATGGCATCCCTGATGGCGATATATGCTCTGCATCACTATCGCTGACGCCACGGCAAAGGCGCAGCCTTCGTCATAGTCGCCATAAGCATGCAGAGAGTCAACGCCATAACGCGACCACATCTCGCCATAAATTTCATTAAGATGCTGATATACGCCTTTGAAATCGACCAGCACCGCGAGAGGTTTGCCGGGAATATCCCAACGTCCGACCCTGACTTTTATGTCGTAGGGCAACTGAAGCGACTTTCTCCAATCCTTGAGTACCGAGCGGTTTTCTATAAAAAAAGGCGACGGGTTATCGTCAGACCACACATCGGGCCCGACAAAAACCACTTTGTCTTTATAAAGTTTCTGAAGCGTTTTAGCCTTAGTTGACAGCACGGTATATATACCGCCTATCTTGTTGCAGACCTCCCAGCTTGTTTCAAAAAGCAGATTGAGATTACATTCTTCTTCTTTTCCTTCTTTCATTATACCTTTATAATATACTTTCGGAGGAGGGTGATTTGAGATGGCAAAGATAATAAAAATTTATCAATAGACAAAAAAATGTAATACAAGCAGATAAATAAAAACGTCAGAAGCCATGCATTTCCGGCTCCTGCACGCCTCAAAAGCGTCATTACCAGCCGAATGCAACCCGATTATATCACTTTTAACACTCTTCATCAATCTGCCCGAACCGGCCATATCATAATTTCGTATGTAAAAATTTTTAAAATCGGCAAACATGGGAGCAGACTCACTTGTAGATAAGAAATTTTATTATTAACTTTGTAAAATAAACGCGTTACAATCCTCTATGAGAAAATTAATTTCGACCGTCATATTGTTTCTTGCCGCCACTGCCTTTACGGGACAATGGCTTGCCAACGCAAAGCCTGCGGTTGAAATCAGAGTGTCAGACCGCACGCCTGCCGTAACAGTCGACAAGGGGTATCTCGAACTGACTGCGCCGGAGTCAGAGACCGTAAAATTTGAAATTTTTTCAATAACCGGTCAACTGATCAAATCTGTCACAGTAAAAAGTTCGACAGTAAAGGTTGATCTGCCTAAAGGTTTCTACATAATCAAATGCGACTCCTGGACCAAACGGGTGATGTTAAGATAACACCACCGCTGATGCCATGGACACCTGCTGCAGAGCAGACGCACTCCCCACTGCGCTATACCCCATAGCCGGAGGGCCGGCATGATATCCCCATCTCCTTCCGGATTGACGCCAACCATGTGAAAGCATTATCACCTAAATCAATACAACAAATATCATACTGAACATGAATTCCAGATTAAAGACAATGTGCACCCGTGGACTGACCTTCGGGTTGATGTCGATTGGCGTCGCCGGCATAGGCGCCGCACAGAACGATGACAGCAGATTTGATTCATTTCCGTCATACGCAGGAGAGGATCTCGAACTTGCAGTCAGCCCCCAAGGTATAAAATTTTCGCTATGGTCACCGGAAGCAGATGCCGTCAGAGTACGCATCTACCCCACCGACCGCAATTCAAATCCCGTAGAGACAATTGACATGACGAAAGGCGTTAACGGCGTATGGCGCGCAATCGCATCGTCTGACCATGTAGGCCGTTTCTACACATTCCAGATATCACACAACGGCAAATGGCTCGACGAGACACCCGGAGTTTGGGCAAAAGCCGTAGGGACCAACGGCCATCGCGCGGCCATAATCAACCTCGATGACACCGATCCTGCCGGATGGGAGGCCGATAAAGGCCCCAAAGTCGAAAGCATAAACGATGCGGTCATCTACGAGATGCACCACCGCGACTTCTCAATACACCCATCGAGCGGAATTGTGCACAAAGGCAAATTTCTCGCGCTCACTGAAGATGGCACTACTACCCCGCTTGGCGACAAGACCGGCATCGACCACCTGAAGGAACTGGGTGTGACCCATGTGCATATTCTCCCGTCGTATGATTACAACAGCGTAGATGAAGCCAATCTGCCGGCGAACCAATACAACTGGGGATACGACCCGTATAACTATAACGCACCGGAGGGTTCATATTCGACAGACCCGGCAAATCCGACAACCCGCATACGCGAGATGAAGGAGATGATAAAAGCTCTGCACGATGCCGGCATAGGCGTTGTCATGGACGTGGTATACAATCATACAGCCAACAATGATGATTCGAACTTCTCGCTCACGGCTCCCGGATACTATTACCGCCACCGTGCCGACGGCACCTACAGCGACGCCTCCGGCTGCGGCAACGAGACCGCCTCGGAGCGCCAGCAGATGCGCGATTTCATAGTAAATTCAGTGAAATACTGGGCATCAGAATATCATATTGACGGATTTCGTTTCGACCTCATGGCAATCCATGACACAGAAACGATGAATCAGGTAGCCCGCGAGCTCAAAGAAATCAACCCCTCGATTTTCGTCTACGGCGAAGGCTGGACAGCCGGCGACTCGCCCCTGCCCGTCGAACGCAGGGCTCTCAAGGAAAATGTAGCCAAAATGGAGGGTATCGCCGTTTTCTCCGATGACATCCGTGATGCCATAAAAGGCCATTACTCAAACGCCGCCGACCGCGGTTTCGCCACAGGAAAGCCCGGCAATGAGGAAACAGTGAAAATCGGCATCGTAGCTGCCACAGCCCATCCGCAGGTCGACTACAGCAAAGGCAACAATTCAAAATTCGCCTACGCAACTTCACCCTCCCAGATTATAAACTATGTGTCATGCCATGACGACCTGACACTCACCGACAAGCTGGCCAAATCGATGCCCGAAGCAAGCGTCGACGAGCGCCTCCGCGCCGCAAAGCTCGCGCAGACAATCGTGTTCACATCGCAGGGCACACCGTTCATGTTTGCCGGCGAAGAGGTGTTCCGCGACAAGCAGGGTGTGCACAACTCCTACAAGTCGCCCGACTCAATCAACGCCATCGACTGGACTCAGAAACACACATACGCCGACCAGTTCAACTACTACAAGGAGTTAATCAGACTGCGCAAAGAGCACCCTGCTTTCCGCATGCGCACTGCCGATGAAATCGCCCGCAACATCGTGTTTGACAAAGTCAACGAGCCCAATCTGATAAGCTACTCCATAAAGAACAATGCCAACGGCGACGAGTGGAAGGAGATTAAACTCGTGTTCAACGGCAGCGATGACGCCAAAACCGTCAAGGTAGGCAAAGGCGACTGGACTATCATAGCAGAGGATGGCCGCATCAATGCCGACGGCCTCGGCACCACCCGTGGCGGCAACATCACCGTAGCACCCCGCTCCGCCCTTATCCTCGCCCGCACCAAGTAACTGAATTTTCCATAATACAAAGAGCCGGCACGTGCACATTGCATGCGGCGGCTCTTTGCATTGCTCCCCCTTTAGTTTCATATACAACCGCCCCAACATGGAAGAGGAAATCAGCAATTCATCACTTAATTTTATCAATCCGTCAGAAATTGAGCTTGACAACTGCGTTGTCGAATTGTCACGACGCCAGACCTGTCTGCTTTATAGTGCCCGCTGGAACAGCCGCCGCTACGTATTGAAAACATTGCGCCGTGAGTATGCTGACAATCCTGTCTATATAGAGGCGCTGCGCAAGGAATTTGAACTTGGAGTGCGTCTTGACCATCCTGACATCATTCGTGTGGTAGCGCTTGAGGATATTGCGACTCTCGGAAAATGCATAGTGATGGAATGGATCGACGGCGAACCACTCAATAAATTTCTCGCCACCAATCCGCCGCGCCACGAACGCCGCGCCATAGCGCTTCGACTTGCCAAAGCCCTCGCCTACATGCACCACGCAGGAGTATCGCACCGCGACCTGAAGCCCGACAATATCCTCATCACCCGCCGCGGTCATAATGTCAAAATCATTGACTTCGGTCTGGGCGATGCCGACTCGTTCACAAGCCTGAAATCGGCACGCGGCACACAATCATACGGAGCTCCCGAGATGCAACAGACTGCCGCCGTGGCTGACAGCGCCGCTGATGTGTATGCATTCGGCAAGATACTTCAACAGTTATTGCCAAAAATGCGCAAGCGACGGCTTATAGTCAGATGCCTGCGAGTCGACCCCAAAAAACGTCCGACAATGGATGATATAGTCTCGTCATTGGCATCGAACAGACTACGCAATATTTCGCTATCATTGCTTGGGGTAGCCGCGACTGCAGCATTGTCGGGACTGATAATTACCAACCAGCGCCGGATTCCTGCATTACCGATATCCCCTGCCGAGAAGCAGACACGCATCGATACCATATACATAGTGCAACCCGCACCAATCGACACCACTCCGGCCGCGGCAAACGACTTCGGCTCCGGAAGGAGCGCACAAGACGCCTCTCACGTCATAAAATCCAGGCATGACAACCGCCTCGATTCAATATACAGATTTTTCATAAAAAAATCCGACACCAATATTGAAACGGTCAAAGATAAACTCAGGCAATCAACACATTTCGAAGAAGCCCATATCGCCATGGATGAGTATCGTGACAACATGATTTCTATCGTTGATGAAATGTGCCAAGAACTGCGCGACTGCGGCTACACCGAATACGATATTGGCACAGCCCGCTCCAACCTCTACCTATACATGAGCGATACAGCTCACGGACTTTCCGAGTTATTTCTCAACCTTGCCCCCTGACCACATCTCAATATATCGCACTATCTGTTTGTATCAAAGGAACCGATGACTCCACAAAAAAAATTCAAAAGGCCGTGTCACAAATAGCGACACGACCTCTGTTTCAAAGTATATTTAAGATAGGTTATATTTTAGAAATTGAAATCCATGTCTTTGAGCATGTCTGCAGCGTTGTTCATAGCGTTTTCCATCATTTCTTCACTGTTGGCGACACCTCCGGCCATATCGGCTGCGGCTTCTGTCATCTTGCCTGTAATTTTCATGTTAATGGTGCAAGATTATAATGCCTCCATTGACGCATATCTGCACTGCGGTCGCATGAAAAAAGGCGCGACAATATATTAAAATTTAATGATTTAGATATTTTTCGCCAAAGGCTCTTATGTGTGCCCTACGCTTGGGCATTCCAAAAGGGAAAAATTGTGATGCCACTTTTCGCCCGCTTACCGTATAAACTGTAATCGTTTGTCCATTAGAGGTTGTCTCTTGCAACGCTATCTTACGATTTGTTCCACTTCCACCTCCAAAAGTGAAATCCTTGTCAAACTTGCATGGCACTATCCATTTACCAGTTCGTTTATTAAGTAGTCCCATTTTCCCTGACGTAGAACAGACTCTTAAGAAATCGGTAAAATCTTGAAATGAGAAATATCCATCGGCTACGTTTTCCAACGTATTGAGTATCACCCCGTCTTTAGTAACGTAATTATATTTATTGGGTGAAACCTCCACGGCATATCTATCGTTAGAAATAGTGTAGATAGTCGTGTATTTATCTGGTTCAAAGAGCCATTTCTTATTAGACAGAGAATATATACCGGTTGTTTTCAAACCGTTTCTTCTATATGTAAATACATCTCCTGAATCAACATTTTCAAGATTTATTTCATGTTCTGAAGAAACATCAAATATTTTGTTTCCTTCTATATCACACAGACTATTTGTATTCCAGTCATCACCGGTTAACGTAACTATGTATCCTTTATTCATATTGGATACGGGGCCTGATAAAACAAAAGGTATATCAAATACTTTTTCGTCAAAATTATATAATCCCCATTTGCCATCTTTTTGAATAGATATTAATCCCGGAAGCTCGCTAAATTGCACAATGTCACTCACCTCTAAATCATCTACTCTAAATAAACCTGCTTCATTCTTTTTGAAAAACAGCTCTTTAACGTTCTTGAACTTATCTGTATATGTGTATGAAATGGCATCTGAAAAAGACCCATCTAAATTGAGAATAAAACACTCGGTCTCTTCGTTATTTTCATAAAAGGCATAACTCCCATCTGCATGCTTCTTTGATCTGAAGATTGGTTCTTGATACGTATTATCCTTAAAATTTATGTAACCATAAGAGTCCTCCGAGCCATATCTTGAATCACTCTCAGATATAATTATAATATCATTATCGTTATTAAATAATTTATAATTATTAAATTTCAGAATGGGAGTTAATGTTAAGTTGTCCCAATATGTATATTCACTTCTTCCACCCGGGTGTTCGCGTTCGAATGTAATAAGTGCATCCTGCCGTATATCTTCAAAACCGTCGACCTCATCAATTTGGGTAAAATCCTTACTATATAAGGCAAACTTCTTCCTATAACCTCGAGTGTCTGAACTAACGATGAATCCTCCAGGTAGTTTCTTTGTTACCATACCTGGAACAGAATCCTGAATGTTTCCATTCCCATCATATACATTGATTTTATGGGTGAGACGCCAATGGGTCCTATTTATTGGTGTGCCTTCGGAAATAAATGCAATAAATCTATTTTTTATTACCTCAATGGAGTCTGCTGTAATGGGAATAATTTGTTTCCCATTAGAATCGATTACACCGTAACAAAGCTTATCATTCTCAAAAGGTCGTTTAACCTTACCCTGTACAATAAATCTGTTTTCAATTAAATCGACAGATTTAAGGGATTCATACTTGGGTTTGACAAGTGTTTTCCCATTTTCATTCATGATTCCCCACTTGCCTTTTTTCTCAAATGGAACTTGAGCATTCACAAGTAAATGTGACATACACATCCCAATGACTAATAATTTTTTCATAAGTGACATATCAATGATCAGGGATTTACCATTCACTTTCATATTATCGTATTTACCGCCTCCATTGACGCATTTCGGCACTGCGATCGCATGAAAAAAGGCGCGACACCCTTTTCGTTTATCTGCTTTAGTTGACTCTGGGAAACCGTGGTTGGGAGTTGCAACTTCTGTTTGAAATCCATAATTCTCTATTTATATTTGAAAAAACAGGTTAACCATATGCTCTATAGGTCAACTTATAGGTTAATTATATACTTAGGAATTGAACATATAAGTCGCCATTGACTTATATGTTCAATTCAAACCTCATTAACAGTAAAGTATTACTATACCATTAGAAGTCGAAGCCGTCGAGGGCGTCGAGCATGTCTGCAGCGTTGTTCATAGCGTTTTCCATCAGTTCTCCACTGTTAGCGACACCTCCGGCTATATCGGCTGCGGCTTCTGTCATCTTGCCTGTAATTTTCATGTAACGCTGCATCTGGCTTGAGTTCATTGAGCCACTGCAATTATCTATTTTACGGCTAAGGCTTTCGGCCGACTCCATATAATCGTTCATTTTAGCCATGACAGACATGTCGCCTTTAGCCACCTTCTTTACCATCGAGATATAGTTGTCAACGAATTTCTCATACTCTTTGAGCATATCGTCAACGTCTGATGAAGAAACTGATGAATCGTTGTCATCCGAGAAGTCAGAGTCGTCGCTGTCATATGAGTCTGATGAGCTGTAATCGCTGCCTTCATAGCTCGCGTAATCTGATGACTCAGTATTTTCTGTTTTGTCGCCCTTTGCATCGGCTGAAGAATCGTCAGATTTCGAGCCACAAGAGGTCATTGCTACTAATGCTACTGCTACGGTTAAGAATTTAAGTTTCATAATAATATTATTAAAATGTGAGAAAAAAATTGATTGGTAATGCGGATTGAATATTGGAGGAAATCACTCGTCGTTGGAGTCGAGGATGCGGTATGTCACTCCGGTGCGCGTGCCGGCCACGTAGGTGTGAACAAGTTCGCTGTCGGCATGCACCACTTTACTGAAAAAAGCGGGAGCATTCTGGGTCAACGAGGCAAACTCTACCACGTCACCCTTACGGAGTTTGGCATTTTTCGACATCTCCACCTCAAACTCAACTGACGATATACGTTTCAATACGCACACCCGGTCAGGAGTCCAGCGCAGTTCAACACTGCAATTGAAAGGTATCTCGGCCGAACTGATGGTCTCACCAAAATAATTGCCTGACTGAGTCATTTTGTCATTTGCGTTAACATTCTCTATAAAATCTTCTATGTCACGATAACCCACAAATCCGGCGAGAACACAAAGGGTGAAACGTTCGGGATTGTAGGCAGAACCGACATCCTTTACGTAGCCCCAAATGCGTTTTAGTGTGGTAGGCGAGATCGGCTGTTTTTTCGCATTAAGGATTGCCTGTGACAGAAAATCGAAATCAGCCGGCGATACAATGCGGCGATTCACGACATTCTCCACCTCTGAGCGTAATATTGCAATTATTTCTTGTGAATATCTTATTTTTCTTTCGGCCATACGAAATTAACGTGATTTTTTTGCAAATATAAATATTATCTGCGTCACCGCTTCGTTCCATTTTATTCCAATTTAATCCGACTATTGAATTTTGCATATTTTCTGAAATAAAAGTATGTAGGCCCCATGTGGTGGAAGATATAACTCATTGCTCTTCTTATTGGAAACTTTTCAGTATGTTACCAACAGTATTTTAAAAATATTTGGCAATACAGGAATTAATTATTATCTTTGCAGTCGCTTTTTAGCATCCCGTGTGATGGGAAATTAAGGAGCAAAACTTAATTTTGAGTAACACAATTAATTAAAAGAAACAATGCAAGTATTCAAACTGGCTGCCGAGCCCCGTACCGACCTCGGCAAGAAAGCTGCAAAGACTCTCCGCAGCGAAGGTAAAATTCCCGTAGTGCTCAACGGCGGCGAAATCGTAGACCTCCCCTACACCGGCAAACTCGGCGCAGGCGAGAAGATGGTTGAAATCGGCAATGGCAAAGGCATGATCACCACTGACCTCACTGTCACCAACGAAGCAGTGCGCAAACTCGTCTACACCCCCGACATCTTCGCTGTAGAACTCGAATATAACGGCGCAAAGAAAATGGCCGTTCTCAAAGAAATCCAGTTCCAGCCTGTAAAAGACACTATCCTTCACATGGACTTCCTCGAAGTAAACGATACAAAACCCGTGGTTGTAGAAGTTCCCGTGAAGCTCGAAGGTCACGCAGAAGGTGTGAAAGCCGGTGGTAAGCTCAACCTCTCAATGAAGAAGCTCAAAGTGCGTGCCGTCTACACCAACATCCCCGAACGTCTCGTAATCAACGTTGATCACCTCGGCCTTGGCAAGACTCTTCAGGTTGGCGAACTCAGCTTCGACGGTCTTGAACTCGTCAACGCTAAAAACGCCGTTGTATGTGCCGTTCAGCTCACCCGTGCTGCCCGCGGTGCTCAGGCCAACGCTGCTAAATAACAGAACTGTAAATGAAATATCTTATTGTAGGACTGGGTAACATCGGTGACGAATACCGCAACACCCGCCACAACATAGGATTTAAAGTATTGGATGCCTTGGCTGAGGCGTCCAATACTTCTTTTAAAACAGAACGTTACGGCGACGTGGCGCAATGCAGGCTAAAAAACAAACAGCTTGTATTGCTCAAACCGTCGACCTACATGAATCTGTCGGGTAATGCTGTGCGTTACTGGAAGGAGAAAGAAAAAATCGAACTGGAAAACATACTTGTCATTGTCGATGACATAGCGCTTCCGTTCGGAGCCTTGCGCATCAAGCCCTCAGGCTCTGACGCCGGACACAACGGCCTTAAGAACATTGCGCAGATGCTCGGCACACAAGCATATCCACGCCTGCGCTTCGGCATTGGCGACAATTATCCCCGCGGATGTCAGATTGATTATGTGCTCGGCAATTTCACACTCGACGAGCGCCAGAAACTGCCGGTACGCATAGATGCGGCCATCGAGGCCATCAAGGCGTTCGTGCTGTCGGGACTCCAGTTCGCAATGTGTAATTTCAACAACAAATAGCCATGGCCAAAAGCGAGGAACGCATTGACAAATGGCTTTGGGCCATGCGCATATTCAAAACACGAACCGTAGCTACCGACTCATGTAAAAAGGGTCGGGTAAGCATCGGCCCTTCGGCCGACAGTTCGGTCACGGTCAAACCGTCACGCCTTATAAAAGTCGACGACATTGTGCATGTGCGCAAGCCGCCGGTGACATACTCGTTCCGCGTAAAGGCTCTGACCGAAAACCGGCTGGGCGCACGTCTGGTGCCTGAATACATGGAAAACATCACCCCTCAAGCTCAATATGACCTGCTTGACGTCGTAAAGATTTCAGGATTTATCGACCGCAGAAAAGGTCTCGGACGCCCGACAAAACGCGAAGGACGCGATCTGGCACGTTTCGCCGAGGAGGTTAACGACGGCTGGGATTTCGATGACAGCGACTATGACAGTGACGGTCCGTATAACTTTGATTTTGACGAGGACGATTTCAATTAGAAAGCGTCTTAGAAACATAAAAACCTCAAGACAAATGCAAGCACGCCAATTAAGATATGACGACATACTGATTGACATCATCAATGAAGAATACTCGATACTACCGCTTCTGAGCCGTTTCTCCATACCTCTCGGACTCGGCAACGAGACCATCGGAGACGTATGCAGCCGCAATAGTATTGACGTCAAAGCCTTGCTGCTGATACTAAATTATATCCGCACAGGCATAATTGACTCTGACACTATCAGCGTGGTATCCCCTCTTGAGGTTGTGAAATTTCTAAAAAACTCTCACGATTATTTCATAAGTTATAAATTCACCCATATTCGCAAAAATCTCATTTCGGCGCTTGACCTCGAGCCAAATGCAACCAACAACCTAATTCTCAACTTCTTTGACACCTTTGTCAAGAAAGTAAAAGAGCATTTTCTATATGAGGAACGCACGGTGTTTCCTTATATCAGCGCGCTCGTAGAAGGCAAGGCTACAACCTACAGAATTGAAACATTCAAACAGCATCATGAGGAAGTGGTAGGCGCTTTGGCCGAATTGAAAAACATCATACTCCGATATTACCGCACAACGGTGCCCAATCTGATGTATGACGTGCTGGTCGACATCTACAACTGTGAAGAAGATCTGATATCTCATTCCGATATCGAGAACAATCTGCTGATACCAATGGTCTATGATCTGGAAAAGAAATCTGGAAAATGAGACATCTTAACATCATATTATGCACTCCGTCACCCATTGAGTTCAATGGGTTGTGCAGCATATTGCGCAACATACGCGGCATGTCGCTCTCCTTTCGTGCAATTGAACCTGTGGCCCTTGCCTCAGATAAGTTATTACCGGGCAACTGCGACGTGCTTATTTGCGACCCTGTGGCGGTGAATTCATCTACTCTGCGTGTAATCAGGCAGAGCTATCCAAATACCAAAGTCATTCTGTTATATCACACCGCCCTTCCTCAGAGCTATGTCAAAGAATATGATTCAGCCATTTCAATCTATGACTCTGAAAGTTCAATCGAACAGACAATCACATCGCTGTTCGCCAACAGAATGACTGCCGGAGTCGCGTCAGAACTTACTCAGAGGGAAAAGGAAATAATTATATGCGTGGTGAAAGGAATGTCTAATAAGGAGATTGCCGCAAAAATAAATGTATCTGTAAACACTGTCATGACGCACCGGCGCAATATCGCGTCGAAACTTGAAATTCACTCGGCGGCAGGTCTGACCGTCTATGCCCTGATGAGCAATCTTATTTCCCTCGACGAGCTGTCGGATTAATATCTGCCAACAAGCTGTTTATACGGGATCTATTGCGATATAGCGGCAAAAAATTCTTGTCGGAGCGACGTATCACTTTCAAAAACGCCATTGTAGTCGACAGTAGTTGTTGCAGACTGCTGCTTTTCAACTCCGCGCATTTTCATGCACAGATGTTCGGCGGTGCAGTGTGCTATGACACCTTTTGCTGAAAGAATATTCTGCAGCTCGGTGCAAACCTGCTCAGTCAGCCGTTCCTGCACTTGCAGCCGACGGGCGAACATATCGACTATACGTGCGACTTTGCTAAGGCCGATAATCTTGCCGTCAGGTATATATCCGATTGATATTTTCCCGAAAAACGGCAGGATATGATGCTCGCAGAATGAATAAAATTCTATGTCCCGGACAATTATCATACGGGATCCTTCATGCGAAAAGACGGCTCCGTTTACTATATCAGATACATTTTTGCGATATCCGCCCGTTGCGAACATAAGCGCTTTCGCAGCTCTCAGCGGGGTTTTCAAAAGCCCCTCACGGGTAACATCTTCCCCTATCAGTCTTATTATGGCTTCATAGTGAGCAGCTATCTGCGCCACTACTCGATCGTCGGCTCCGGGATTGCCGGACAACATCTCTTCATCTGTTATATCAAGCTTATCTTCGACCATCTGACAAATATTTCAATTAGCAAAATCCGCAGGAGTGACTGTTTCTGCGGATGTTTCATATTCAGTTCACAACGTTGATGCGATCACGCACTACTGTTATCTCTGCTCTATATGCAGGAAATGCCTTCTTTATTTCAGCAGCGAGCTCATCGGCCTCGGCTTTCGACCGGCAATCACCAACACGCAAGCGCCAATATGGCGAGTCATAGATGACATAAGTTGAAAGTTCGGGGAAAGCACCGGCTATCGCTCGTTCTTTCGCTCTTGCCTCGTTTTTTGCAGTACGGGCATTATTGTCGGAATATATCTGCACTCTGTATCCGCCCATCTTCTTCACTCTACCGGATTTTTTATCCACACTGATGCCCGGAATACTGTCGCTGTCTGACATCACTTTATGCAGACGCATCTCAAGTGCATCCGGATGGATCACTTTTATAACTCCTGACTGATTTATAATGCCGGTAATTGTCGAGTCTGACTGAACAGCATCGGACTGCGCAGAGGCAACAGCGAAACTCGTCAGAAATGCGGCAACGACTGTCAATCGTTTTATAGCTTTCATCATATTGCGGAGATGTAGGTAAAAAAAAATAGGGTTGAGAGTAAGATAGCAAGCTATGCCGCGTCACTTACGTGTGACACCGGCATAGCTGTTATATTACGGAGTTAAACTCTGTGATATTGAATATTCTGATCAGAATGCCTTCACGATGCCCATGAACGACTCTGCATCAAGAGATGCGCCGCCGATGAGGCCGCCGTCGACATTGGGCTTGGCGAAGAGCTGGGGCGCATTGCTGGGCTTGCAGCTGCCACCGTAAAGGATAGAAGTGTTCTCTGCCACTTCGTTACCGTATTTGTCAGCGATGACTTTACGGATAAATGCGTGCATTTCCTCAGCCTGGTCGTCAGTTGCGGTCTTGCCTGTTCCGATAGCCCAGACGGGTTCGTAAGCAAGAATCAGTTTAGAGAAGTCAGCGGCCGACATGCCGAAGAGGGCTTCCTCAATCTGCTTCTTCACAACATCAAGATAAGTGCCGTTTTCACGTTCTTCAAGCACTTCGCCGATGCAGAAGATGGGAGTAAGGTTGTTTTCGAGAGCGAGAGCTACTTTCTCTTTGAGAATTTCTGAAGTCTCACCGTAATACTGACGGCGCTCAGAGTGGCCGAGGATTACGTAAGTAGCGCCGGTAGAGGCAACCATAGCGGCAGAAACTTCGCCGGTATAAGCGCCTGACTTGTGGTCAGCACAGTTTTCAGCGCCAAGGCCGAGTTTTGAAGAGTCAATCACAGCGTTGACAGAAGCAAGATGAGTGAAAGGCACGGCAATCACTACGTCGCAGTTGGGGGTGAAACCTTTAAGTGCCTCGTTGACATCTTTTGCAAGGCCTACGCCTTCGGCAAGCGTGGTATTCATTTTCCAGTTGCCTGCTACAATGTTCTTTCTCATTTCTTTATATTTTTATTTATGGTTGTTGCATCATGTGCAGTGTTGTCAGAGGCTGTCGCTACGTCTCCGGCCTCTTTTTCCGAATGCAAAGTTAATCGTTTTTTTTGTTTTTCGGGCAATAATCGCAATATGAATTCCTGTGTCAGCGCAATTATGAGCAAAAGTCCCAGAGCTACCGCTGTCACTACATAGAAACTATGCAGGTCGTCTATATCAAGACTGTCGACTGACAACGAGCCGCTGCCGAGCGCATCGACCGTTGCAAAATCAAAAGCCGAAAGCGCACGCTTCCACTCAATAACACCGTCTTTGAGATAGAGCACCGACATGCCCCCTCTTGCAAGCTGCTTCAACGATGTATCCTCAGCGATATAACATGGATAACCTGCCATTGATGAATCAATCCAGCGCGCTATGCCTTCGGGGCTCGCGGCAATGAGAGCGACCATCGAGCCTCCACGCCGCGTGATTGCCTTTTCCATCTCATTGATTGCGTATGTATGGGCTATATCCACACGATTTGCCTCCGGAATGACGAGTACAAGCATCTCGCCCGTGTCATCAATTGCATATCCGGTGACATCATCTCCGTCAACATCATATATGGAAAAATCCGAATCCCGGGTGTCAGCAACTTCATTATCGACGCGGCTCACAAATGTCCATGTCGAGTCGGGAAGTTCGTCAATCGAAAATATGCGTTCCTCGCCGTCACGTTGATATACCATTCTAACTTCTTCGCTTCCGGCATCGCCGTCGACACCGTTGAGCGCGACATAAAGATTAGTCCCTACAGGATAAGGCCTGAAATCTATCATCGGCTGGATATTGTATCCATACATGCTGACTGCAATTGTATAGAACAGCAATATTACCACTACAATCCATTGTATAGCAGGACGATAAACACCACGACGAAACCGACGATTGAACCGGCAAAGATAAATCAGAGCCATCACAATCACGACATTCTTCCAAAATGTCGCGGCATTTGAGATTGTCCACATATCGCCGAAACAACCGCAATCATCTACCGGGTTTGCAATCCAGATATAGGCAGTCAGTGGTAGCATGAACACCATCGACAGCACCAGAAGCCACGGAGCCATACGCTTGAAGCAGCCTGTCATCAGCAGAAAGCCGAACACAAACTCATAGACAGAGAGCGCAACCGCCACGACAAGGATTATTGTACGGGGTTCCGAAAAGCCCCATACTGCCAGATAATCCTCGATTTTGAATATAAAACCCCACGGGTCGATTGCCTTGGATATTCCCGACAGCACAAACAACGCTCCGATAATGACTCGAAGCGCCATCACGACGTATGGGCAATAAAGTCTGTCAGGAAGCAAGCTATGTCGTTTGCCCCGCTGTTTCAGTGTCGCATCACCACCAGAGCCGGGTCCTGAAGAGGTAGTCTGCTCTTCCATGTTCAGTCATTTTCGCCGTCGGTGAGTTTTATGATGCCGAACACCGCGTAGTTGATAATATCCATATAATTGGCATCAATGCCTTCAGACACTACGGTATGTCCGTCATTATCTTCTATCTCCTTGGTGCGCATGAGCTTTGTCAGGATAAGGTCGGTGTATGATGACACCCTCATAAGCCGCCATGCCTCGTCATAATCATGATTTTTGGCAAGCATAAGAGCGCGTGTCTCAGCCATATAGCTGTCATAAAGAGCCATTGCCTCTTCCGCACTCATATCCTTTGCGTCGGCATACCCCCTTGCAAGCTGTATCAGCCCTATTATGCCGTAATTTACCATTGCTACAAATTCCGGGAGTATTCCTTCACCGACCCACGACACCCCCTTCACCTCGAGCGAGCGTATGCGGTTGGCTTTTATGAATATCTGGTCGGTAATGGATCTCGGCCGCATAATCCTCCACGATGGACCGTAATCTTTAAGTTTAGCGGCAAAAATACTGCGGCAAAGCGCTATGGCATTATCAAACTGAGCTTCTGTATTTGACATTTATATTATATAATTTAGATTTAAGAAACTACACCTTGTCAGGCATTGTTCTTGAACATTTCCTTTATCGAACCGATTGAACTCAATACGCCAGACGCCTCATAAGGGATGTATATAGTCTTGTTATCCTTGCCTGAAACCATCTGATTGAGAGTCTCGATATATTTGACAGCAAGAAGATAAGTCGCAGGATCTGTCTTTGTTGACGCGATAGCCTGAGATATGCGTTCTATTGCCTTCGCCTCAGCCTCAGCCTGAAGCACTTTGGCGCGCGACTCACCTTCAGCACGGAGAATTTCCGACTGCTTAACAGCTTCAGCCGCGTTGATGCGAGACTCCTTCTCGCCCTCCGAACGCAATATAAGTGATTTCTTCTCACCCTCAGCGTTAAGAATTTCCGCACGGCGGTTACGCTCGGCCTGCATCTGCTTCTCCATCGCCTCACGCACACTTTCAGGAGGTGTGATATCCTGAAGCTCTACACGGTTGACCTTGACACCCCACTTGTTGGTAGCATCATCAAGTATGGCCTGAAGCTTGGAGTTAATCGTATCGCGCGATGTAAGAGTCTCGTCAAGTTCAAGCTCACCGATTACATTTCGGAGAGATGTCTGGGTAAGTTTTTCTATCGCATTGGGGAGGTTATCGATTTCATAGACGCTCTTCTTCGCATCGACAATCTGAAAATAGAGAAGTGCGTTGATTTCTGTCGTCACATTGTCTTTCGTGATTACCT
This sequence comes from uncultured Muribaculaceae bacterium, assembly GCA_947174275.1. GTDB lineage: Bacteria > Bacteroidota > Bacteroidia > Bacteroidales > Muribaculaceae > JAGBWK01. The sequence continues at coordinate 1,012 of CAMWIJ010000003.1, read as the reverse complement.
GCTGCGAAGGAAAATCATACACCTGCTCGCGGAGGTCTATAACCTTTGTGGCATATAGACGCGCCACATAGCGTCCTGACGGAAGCCGATCCATAGTTCGTGTATAAATAGTCTTGGCTCGGTCTATAAACGGTATTATGATATTAAGACCGGCCGGAAGCGTGCTGTGATATTTGCCAAGACGTTCAATGACACGAGTCTCTGACTGAGGCACCACTTTCACTCCCGCCGAAATGACGGCAATGACTATCAGCACCAATACTCCGATAAAGATTAAAGTTTCCATATTACTTTGTTATTTGTTATTCTATTCTTAAAATTCTGAGGCTACGAGACAATTCTGGATTGACTCAGCTCTTAGGCTTCACTTTGATAACGATGCTGTCATAGGAGATTACCTCTACAGCATCGCCCTTTAACAGCGGACAATGAGCAGCGTCAGCAACTGCAAGCCAGTTATCGCCATCAACTTTCACTCGTCCCTGTCTACCATCAGGATAGATCGGTTCGGTCACTATTCCTGTGCGGCCTATAATCGCATCCATATTGCTGCACTGATCGCTGTGCGACGCTTTGTTAAGCTTATAACGGCGCACTATCGGCGAAAGAACAAGGAATGACAGCACCGAACCGGCTGAAGCCACCACAAATTGCCATACGATGTCTGTGCCCAACACTGCCGGGACAATTGCCAAAAGCGCACCGACAGAAAGACACAATGCAGCCACCGTACCGGTGAATACCTCAATTATCAGTAACACAATCGCCGAAATAAGCCATATAAGCCAAGGTGTCATTATTAAGTAAAATTTAACAGGTTCTTATTAAAAGACAAATATAATTATTTAATTTAATTTCTGCAACTATTAGCACCCTGCGCACGGCTCGTGTGCACCCCACCGCCACCACCACGGGGGCGAGACGCCCCCGCCCCAGCTACCGCCCGCAGCGCACCCCACGGAGAGCCGGAGGCTCGTGCCCGTGATTAACCGGGGTTCGTAGACCGCGGAGC
>CAMWIJ010000002.1 GCA_947174275.1 uncultured Muribaculaceae bacterium | reverse complement strand
CTGCCCCCCAGTCCACCCCCCCCCGGCCCGCGGCCCGCCCCCCCCCCGGTGATTTTGTTCAGTTGGTTATTATGAGGTATTGGCCTTGGTAGCCGGCGCCGGTGTGGTAGTGGCGCAGGGCGTAGCCTTTTTGTGCGGCTTCTCCTTCGACGGGGAGGCCGTAGTTGGTGAAGATGTCATAGACGGAGTGGCAGCGCGGACAGCGGGCTTTCTGGAGGTCTGTGTCGACTTGTACGCGGATGTCGCGCTGTGCTTCTACGGGGCATGCGAGGTCGAAGGCGTGCGGGTCGCCGTGGATGTCGCTGACGAGGAGTATGCCGCCGAAGCCTGTTTCGGTGAGTGCTGTCCAGGGATAGGAGGAGGGTGTGCGTGTCTCTTTGATGAAGTAGCGGTAGGTGCAGGCTCCTGCTACGCCGTAGACGTTCCAGTCGGCTTGTGTCTGAAACTGGATGTAGACGGGGTAGGGTGGTATGCGGTCGTCGTCGACTTTGTCGCAGGCGGCGAGGCTGAGGGTGAGCGCAAGCGCTATTTTTGAGTTTAGATTTTTGATTTTCGGCATTTGGGGGAGAAAGTGGGGTGGGGTCGCTAAGGTCGCTAAGGTCGTTAAGGAGTTTAGGGTCGTTAACGACCTTGGTGACTTATTGTTGTTTATTGGGCTTTTTTGTCGGGACGGCGGGTTTATTGCCGGCCGAGGAGGGTGTTGAAGGCGCGGTGGTAGGTGGCGAAGTCGAATTGTGACTGTATGTGGTCGAAACGGGTGCGTATGCGGTCGTTGCAGAGGTTGCCAATCGAGCCTTCGTGGGTGTGGTGGATGTTGAAGTCGGGGTTGAAGTCGCCGCGCTCTATTGCGAGTCCTACCTGCTTGTAGGCGTCGCGGAACGGGGTGCCTGCGGCTGCGAGGCGGTTTACTTCTTCGACGGAGTACATGTAGCGGTAGCGGGGGTCGCGGGCCACGTCGGTGTTGACTTTGATGTTGGCGAGCATCCGTCCTGTCATGTCGAGAATTGAAATGATTGTGTCGAATGCGGGCAGGAATGACTCTTTGACGAGCTGCAGGTCGCGGAAGTAGCCTGAGGGGAGGTTGTTGGTTATGAGGGTTATCTCGACCGGGAGTGCCTGCAGTTTGTTGCATTTGGCCCGTGTCAGCTCGAAAACGTCGGGGTTTTTCTTGTGCGGCATGATTGATGAGCCGGTGGTGAATTCGTCGGGGAGACGTATGAACCCGAAGTTCTGTGAGTTGAACATGCAGGCGTCGAATGCGAGTTTGCCTATTGTGGCTGCGATAGACGCTATTGCGTTGGCAACGATGCGTTCGGTCTTGCCGCGTCCCATCTGGGCGTAGACGACGTTGTAGTCCATCGATTCGAAGCCGAGGAGGTCAGTTGTCATCGAGCGGTCGAGGGGGAATGACGAGCCGTAGCCTGCTGCTGAGCCGAGCGGGTTGCGGTTGGTGACCTCGTAGGCGGCGCGGAGCACGGCGAGGTCGTCGACGAGGCTTTCGGCGTAGGCTCCGAACCATAGTCCCATTGAAGATGGCATGGCAACCTGAAGGTGGGTGTAACCGGGTATGATTACGTCTTTGTAGCGGTCGCTCTGGCGGAGGAGTATGTCGAAGAGTCGTGAAACGGCTTCGACGAGGTCTTCGATGCGTGAGCGGATGAACAGCTTGAGGTCGACGAGCACCTGGTCGTTGCGAGAGCGTCCGGAGTGGATTTTCTTGCCTATGTCGCCGAGCCGGCGTGTGAGCATGAGTTCGACCTGCGAGTGGACATCTTCGACGCCTTCCTCGATGGTGAAATCGCCTTTGGTGATTTCACCGAAGATGTCGCGGAGGGCGTCGGTCAGCGCCGAGAGCTCGTCGGCAGAGAGCAGGCCGATTGATTGCAGCATGCGGATATGAGCCATCGAGCCGAGCACGTCGTAGGGTGCGAGGTATAGATCCATCTCACGGTCGCGGCCGACGGTGTAGGCTTCGACGCCGGTGTCGACAGATATGTTTTTTTCCCAGAGTTTTGTTGCCATGTCAGTTTTCTTAAGCCTCTTGTTTCAAGAGTTGCTGAGGTTGGATATCATTTCACCGAATTTGTCGGCAGCCTGCTGGAGCTTCGGGCCTACGAAGGGTCGGAGCATAGCGGGAATTTCGACGTCGATGACGGTGGTCACGTCGGTTGCGTCGGGCGCTGTTGCGGTGAAGTTGACCGACATGGTGAGGGGCACGGGCGCGGAGGGGCTTCCGAACACGATGCGGTCTGGGCGGTTGCGCTCGATGACTTCGAATTTGAGTTCTCCTACCTGCGGGGTGACAATCGAAATTGAGTCGGCGGCGAAGTGGACTTCGCCGAGCTGGGCGCGTTTGTCATCGGGCAGTTCCTGCACTTTTTTCTCGAAGTAGGAGAGGTCGGAAAAGCGGTCGAAGAGTTGGTCGGCGGAATGGTTGACGCTGACGGTCTTGCTTTCGTATTTAGCCATAATTCGAAGTGTTGCTTATCAGTTGTCGTTGGCGTTGGAGGGAACCCAGTTGGCGGGGTCTTCGCGCCAGAGCTCGAGTGTTTTGACGTCGGACTCGCGGATGTAGTTGGTCTTGACGGCAGCATCGAGCATTGCGGTGTAGTTGCTGAGGGTGAGGAGTTTGACTTTTTCCTGCTTGAAGTGCTCCACAGCGATGGGGAATTCGTAGGAGAATATTGCGACCATGCCGATGACTTCGCTTCCGGCAGCGCGAATTGCGTTGACTGCTTTGAGGGAGCTGCTTCCGGTCGAGACGAGGTCTTCGATTACGACAACTTTCTGACCGGGGCGGAGAGAGCCTTCGATGAGGTTTTCAAGGCCGTGGTCTTTGGGCGTTGAGCGGACGTAGACGTAGGGGAGCATGAGTTCGTCGGCGACGAGCGCGCCCTGAGCGATCGCGCCGGTGGCTACGCCGGCGATTGCCTCGGCTTCGGGGAAGTTTTCCATAATGAGGCGTACGAGCTCAACTTTGATGAAAGAGCGGATGTCGGGGTAAGAGAGGGTCTTGCGGTTGTCGGTGTATATCGGTGAGTTCCAACCAGAGGCCCATGTGAAGGGGTTGTCGGGCTGAAGTTTGATTGCACTGATTTTAAGCAGTTTTTCTGCGAGAAGGCGGTCGATTTTGTTCATAGCCTGAATGAAATTGTATATTGGTTGTTTTTAATGGTGTTGCCGATGCAAATTTACGAAAAAATGCGGAAAAATTTATTCCTGATTAAACTTTTAAAGATTAAAAAAGTCTAAGCATTGAAGAATAAATAATAAAACGATATACGGGGTGGCTTTTTCTTGCGATAAGACAGCAGGCCACACTGAAGGTCAGTCGGAAATGACAGTGCCTCGTCCGGGTTGTCCGAGAGCGTCGGCTTTGGTGATTACGACTTTCCTGACCCCCGAGTCAAGTGCTTTAAACGCATTGTCGAGTTTCGGTATCATGCCACCGACAATAATATTTCGGTCGCGCAACTGTTGATAAGTTGTGCGATCGATTTTTTCTATTACGGAGCTGTCGTCGTTTTCGTCGGCGAGGACTCCGGCTTTTTCGAAGCAGAATGTCAGAGTTGTGTCATATAACGGGGCGAGAGCCTGAGCCACTTCCGAGGCGATAGTGTCGGCGTTGGTGTTGAGCATAGAGCCGTTGCCGTCGTGGGAGAGGGGAGCGATTACGGGCACGAGTCCGGCGTCGATGAGGCGTGCGATTGCCTTGGCGTCGACTTTGTCGACATCGCCGACGTAGCCGTAGTCGATTTCGCCTGCGGGGCGCTTGTGGGAGCGGATTATGTCCATGTCGGCGCCGGTGAGACCGATGGCGTTAATTCCGGCGGCCTGAAGGGCAGTGACGATGTTTTTGTTGACGAGGCCGCCGTAGACCATTGTCACGACGCGGAGGGTGTCGATGTCGGTGATGCGTCGGCCGTCGACCATTTTCTGCTCGATGCCGAGCTGAGATGCGATGCGGGTGGCAGAGCGACCTCCACCGTGAACGAGGAGTTTCGGGCCGTCGATGCGGGCGAAGTCAGCGATGAGTGCGGCGAGAGTGTCGGGCTCTTCGACGATTTTTCCGCCTACTTTTACGATAGTGAGATTTGACATGGGGGGAGTGTTGATTAAGTGATATGGAAATGATGCGGGAGCGGAATCAGGTCCGCTTTATTTTATCTAAGAGGGTGTTGCAGAACTTCATACTGTAGGGACGCACGATTCGTGTGTCCGCGTTTAATGTCTGATAATAAGACTATTGGCGGACGCACGAGCCGTGCGTCCCTACATTTTGGGGGCATTTCTCCGAGTTCTGCAACACCCTCTTACTGATAATCATCGTTCCTACGGATGAGCTGATTTTGCGTAGGTCGGGTTATTTTTCTTCGGCGGCAAATTCCATGAGGTAGGCTTTTATGAAGCCGTCGATGTCGCCGTCCATTACGGCGTTGACGTCGGATGTCTGGAAGCCTGTGCGGTGGTCTTTGACGCGTCGGTCGTCGAACACGTAGGAGCGGATCTGTGAGCCCCATTCGATTTTCATTTTTCCGGCCTCGACCTTGGCCTGCTCTTCGAGTCTGTGCTGCATTTCCTTTTCGTAGAGGATTGAGCGTAGGTGACGGAGGGCGTTTTCCTTGTTTTTGGGCTGGTCGCGGGTTTCGGTGTTCTCAATGAGGATTTCCTCTTTCTCGCCGGTGTAGGGGTCGGTGAACTGGTAGCGGAGCCGCACGCCTGATTCCACTTTGTTGACGTTCTGACCGCCTGCGCCTCCGGAGCGGAAGGTGTCCCACGAGAGAAGAGCGGGTTCGATCTTGACTTCGATGGTGTCGTCGACGAGAGGTGTGACGAAAACGGATGCGAAAGAAGTCATGCGTTTTCCCTGAGCGTTGTAGGGAGATACGCGGACGAGCCGGTGCACGCCGTTCTCGCTTTTGAGGTATCCGTAGGCGAAGTCGCCTTCGACGTTGATTGTGCAGGATTTGATGCCGGCCTCGTCGCCTTCGAGAAGGTTGGCGATTGAGGTCTTGTAGCCGTGCCGTTCGCAATATCGGAGATACATGCGCATGAGCATCTGTGCCCAGTCCTGGCTTTCGGTGCCGCCTGCGCCGGAGTTGATCTTCAGCACGACGCCGAGTTTATCTTCTTCGCGGCGCAGCATGTTGCGGAGTTCGAGAGCCTCGATGGCTTCGATAGTCCGGGCATACTGGCTGTCGACTTCATCTTCGGTGACGAGTTCCTCTTTGTAGAAGTCGAACGATAGCTGAAGCTCGTCGACGAGGGTCTCGATTTCGTGGTATCCGTCAATCCAGGCTTTTATGTCCTTGATTTTTTTCATCTGCGCCTGCGCCTCCTTGGGGTGCTCCCAGAAGTCGGGGACGTGGGTGCGGAGTTCTTCTTCTTCGAGTTCTATTTTCTTGCTGTCGATGTCAAAGATACCTCCTCAACGCGAGCTTGCGTTCAAAAGTCTCTTTTAATTGTTCTTGTGTAATCATTTCTGTTCTCTATTTATTGTTTATTGTAATGCGGGAGCTGACTGGGCTACATCCTCGAGGTTGGGGAGGGAGTAGGTGCAGTAGTTTTCCATCACTTCGCTGACTTTGTTGATTTCGAGGAAAGAGGTGCCGCGTCCTTCGCCGAATCCGCCGCCGAGATAGGCGATAGAGTCGTTGAGGGTCAGTCGTTTGCTTTCGAGGAGGTGACGGAGTCCGTCGCGCAGGTATTGGCGAGATGATGATGTGGGGGGCTGGTGAATGGCCCAAACGCCGTAGGAGAGCGCGAGGAGTCGGACAACGTTTTCGCGGTAGCAGAGCGCGAGGGTCGGGAACATGCCGCGGTAGGAGGCGATGTAGCGTGCGGTGCGGCCGGTGTAGCTGTCGGTTATGATGGCGCGGGTGCCGAGCACGGAGTTTGACTGAACGGACTGCCGCGCGAGGAACGATGTGACGTCAGGCTCGATGACGTGGGTTGAAGCGTTGCAGGCGTCGCCCATAGAGCGTTCGGCCTCGAGGGCTACGCGTGTCATTGTTGAGACAGCCTCGACGGGGTAGCGTCCGTAGGCGGTTTCGCCGGAGAGCATGAGGGCGTCGGTGTGCTGGTAGACAGCGTTGGCGATATCCGAGACTTCGGCGCGTGTGGGGCGGGGGTTGGATATCATCGAGTGGAGCATCTGAGTGGCGACAATTACCGGTTTGTGAGCGCGGATGCATTTGTCGATGAGGCTTTTCTGAATGCCGGGGATGCGTTCGGCGGGAATTTCGATGCCGAGGTCGCCGCGGGCAATCATGATGCCGTAGGAGGCGTCGAGAATTTCGTCGAAGTTGTCGATGCCTTCCTGATTTTCAATCTTCGAGATTATTTTGATTGAAGAGCCGCGTTGGTCGAGAATAGTCTGGATGGCCTTGACATCGTCGGCCGAGCGAACAAAAGAGTGAGCTATGAAGTCGATGCCGAGGTCGATTGCGTAGCCGATGTTGGTGATGTCGCGGTCGGTGAGCGACGGGAGTTTTATCGACACACCGGGAATGTTGACGCTCTTGCGTGCGCCGAGAGAGCCGGAGTTGAGGGCCGTGGCGTAGATTACGCCGGAATCGATGCTGTCGATGATGAAGTCAAGCTCGCCGTCGTCGATGAGGAGGTGGTCGCCGGGATGAACGTCGTCGGCTATATTGGCGTAGGATAGGCAGATGCGTTCGTGGGAAGAGAGTGACGCGGGGTCGCCTACGAAGCGTATTTTGTCGCCTGTTGAAATCTCGATCGGGGTGTCGCGGTCGGGGAAGTCGTTGTTGGTGGTGCGAATTTCGGGGCCCTTTGTGTCAATAAGGATGCCTATGCGCTCGGAGACTTTGCGGACGTTGTTGACTATTTTTGTAAAACCTTCGAGCGAGAGGTGGGCCGAGTTCATTCTGACGACGTTCATGCCGTTGACGAAGAGGTCTTGAATGAAGTCGACGTCGCATCGCTTGTCGGATACGGTGGCTACAATCTTGGTGAATTTTTTCATAAAAGTGACCTATTGGTGCGGGCTGAAACCGTTGCAGCCCGAAAATGATGTGCAAATTTACGATATTTTTGATAAAAAAACGAGCCGCGGGGAGTGATTAATTTTGTCGAGCAAGTAATTTAGTGTATTTTTGCGAGTGAAATCGCACGCGGAGTATGAATTTGACGCATTGCGTGAAGTGCCGCTGTGTAATTTTGCCATAAAAAACATAGCAGATATGGATACGAGAATAATGAAAGATCTTGAGAAGGATACAGACGGTCTGCTCACGTATGAGTATATAGCCAACAATATAGAGGTCGTTGATGAAGATCTCGACCGGCTGACCGACAATCTGATCAAAGTGGACGGCAACGGACAGTTTCTGGTGAGTGCGGCGCGTTATCTTGCCGCGGTCGACAAGGATCGTTTTGCCGGAGCGATAGACAGGATGGTGAGCGCCGCCATCGACAAGGACCGCGAGAGGGTGTATATCGGTCACCTGCTCCAGAGTCTTTACGGCGACGATTATCTTGAACATGCCGAAGAGCTGCGCCTGAGTGACAATAATTTCAGACGTATCTACAAGCGTCTATATCCCAAAGGAATATGAAAAGAATGATAGTGTCGGCCTGTATGTGCGGGCTGATGATTATGACAATGAGCTGCAGCAAGGCCGACAGCGGGTCGGCTGCCGCAGCAGATAAAACAACAGATAAAGAAACAGCAGTTATGAACACGACAACAATGGCAAACGATACGGCTGACGTCAACAAAGAGGATGTCACAGTGAAGATAAGCACTACGATGGGCGATATCAGGGTGCGTCTGTATGGCGACACACCCCGTCACCGCGACAATTTCATAAAGTTGGCTAAGGAAGGCTTCTATGACGGAGTGCTTTTCCACCGCGTCATCAATGAATTTATGGTTCAGACCGGCGATCCCGAGTCGAAGAACGCACCCAAGGGCAAGATGCTGGGTTCGGGCGATCCGGGTTATACGCTTGAGGCAGAGTTTGTCTATCCGAAGCATTTCCACAAGCGCGGCGCGCTTGCGGCCGCACGCCAGGGAGACCAGGTAAACCCCGACCGCCGTTCGTCAGGCTCACAGTTCTATATCGTTACCGGCAAGGCATACAGCGCCGCACAGATGGAGCAGATGGAGGCGCAGCTTCAGATGGCACAGCAGCAGGGCATTTTCCAGCGTCTTGTAGGGGAGAACCGTGCTAAGATACAGGAGATGCAGCGCAACGGAGACCAGGCCGGCCTGATGAAACTTCAGGATGAGCTTATAGCTATAACCGAGGCAGAGGCGGCTGAAAATCCGGCTACACTCACCGATGAGCAGCGCAAGGCATATTCGACCGAAGGGGGCACGCCGCATCTTGACGGTCAGTATACGGTGTTCGGCGAGGTGATTTCGGGCATGGATGTTGTCGATGCAATCCAGAAGGTCGATACCGACCGCAATGACCGCCCGACCGAAGATGTCAAGATTATTTCCGTGGAGGTGGAATAATGATAGAGACTACGCGATTTGAGCTTTCCAACGGATTGCGTGTGGTGCATAACCATGACCGCAACACCGCGATGGTGGCCGTCAATGTGCTTTATAATGTGGGAGCGCGAGACGAGGACGGCGACCTTACGGGGCTTGCGCATCTGTTCGAGCATCTGATGTTCGGCGGGTCGGTCAATATACCTGACTTCGACGGGGCGATAGAGCGTGCGGGAGGTAAGAACAACGCGTGGACATCAAACGATTTTACAAATTTCTATGATGTGGTGCCGGCGCAGAATGCCGAGACCGCATTCTGGCTCGAGAGCGACCGCATGCTGAGTCCGTCGTTTTCGGAGCGGTCGCTCGAGGTGCAGCGCTCAGTTGTTACGGAGGAGTTCAAGCAGCAGTGTCTCAACCGGCCATACGGCGACCTGAGCCATTATCTGCGCAAGATGGCATATACGGTGCATCCCTACAGCTGGCCTGTGATCGGTAAGAGTCCGGAGCATATAGCCAAAGTCACGGGGGAGGATACGCGTGATTTCTTTTTCTCGCATTACGCTCCGAACAACGCGGTGCTTGCCGTGTCGGGCAATATCACCGCCGAGGAGACGCGTCGTCTTGCCGAGAAATGGTTCGGCGACATACCGCGCCGGGAGATACGGGCGCGCGACTACGGGCAGGAGCCTGTGCAGACGTCGCCACGGCATGCGGAGGCGTCGGGTCATGTGCCGCAGACCGATATCACGATAGCGTATCCGATGGAGGGGTATGGCACGAAGCAATATTATTGCGCCGACCTTCTGACCGACCTGATGGCCAACGGCGAGTCGTCGATATTTTATCGTGAACTTCTTATGGAGACCGATCTGTTTACGTCGGTCGACGCATCGATAGTCGGTTCGGAAGAGCCGGGGCTGCTGATGCTCAACATGCGTCTGCGTGAGAACGGGGCGGATAACGAGCGTCGCGCCATAGAAACTGTCAATGCCAAGGTTGAGGATATCATGACGCGTGATTTCAGCGAGCGCCAGCTGACACGGGCCATCAACAGGATGGAATCGGCGATGACATTCAATAATGTAAGTTATCTGTCAAAGGCACAGGCGCTTGCCATGTGTGAATATCACAACGAGGATATCAACGGCGCCATATCCAACTACCGCGTGCTCACGGCCGACGATCTGCGAGAGGCTGCGCGCGGGATATTCCGTCAGGAGCGGGCCAATACGCTGATATACCGTCCTGCAAAATAAAGCATAAGTCATGAGAAGATGTGTGTCGGGCATATTGTCGTTGCTGGCGGCGGGAGCGGTTACGCTTCTTCCCGGGTGCAGCACGTCGCGCCATGTGCCGGATGGTCAGTATCTTCTTGACAAGGTGAAGATAGAAGTGGAGCCGTCGACAGGGATGAGCGAGACTTCGCTGATAAATTATCTGCGTCAGCAGCCCAATCATGTGGTGCTCGGATTTGCAAAACTGCAGCTGGGCATCTACAATATGTCGGGGCGTGACACGACGAAGTGGTATAACCGGTGGGCGCGCAGCTTAGGTCAGGCGCCTGTTGTGTTTGACCGTGACCTGACAGAGCAGTCGCGCCGTCAGCTTGAGCTGGCTCTTGTCAACCGGGGGTATACCAACACGCATGTGACTGTCGACTCGATATTCAACCGCAAAGACCGCAAGGTGGAGCTCGTGTATCATGTCAACTCCGGCGCTCCGCATATCATAAGGAATATAACCTACGAGTTTGACGACCCCGGCGTGGGTGAGGTGATAATGTCGGATACGGACAAGCTGACTATTGCGGCCGGAACCCCGCTCAACCGCGACCTGCTGGAGAACGAGAGGGTGGGCATCACATCCCGTCTGCGCGACAAGGGGTATTACAATTTCACGAAGGAACAGATTACATTTATCGCAGACACTACGGCGCATTCGAAAGATGTTGACCTGACGATGCATGTGCTGCTGCCCCAGAAGGCCGACTCGACCTACAGGGAGCGTCCGGTCGACGTGAGCCGGGTGGTGTATCGCGTGGAGTCGCCCGACCATAAGCCCGGCATGGAGTCGGACACGGTGGTGTCAGGCAAATTCACGGTGATATATGACGACGACCGTTATCTGAAACTGCCTTTGCTTGAGGAGAAGTGTTTCATACGTCCGGGCGAGCCATACAGCGCCACCGATGTGAACCGCACTTATGAGGCGCTGACGCAGCTTGCCATCATCAAGTATGTCAACATAGCGATGGTGCCTGAGACGGTTGACGGCGAGCCGGCGCTTGAGGCGGTGATAACGCTGTCGCGCACGAAGAAGCAGGGAGTGACATTTGAGGTGGAAGGCACAAATTCGGAGGGCGATCTCGGATTTGGTGTTGGTGTCACATATCAACACCGCGACCTTGCGAAAGGAGCAGAGGTGCTGACGGCTAAAGTGAGGACATCGTATGAGAGCCTGTCGGGACGCCCGACCGGACTTATCAACGACCGCTACACGGAGGTTGCGGCCGAGGTGGGCATCACGTTCCCGAAGTTCGAGGCACCGTTCATATCGAAGAGTTTCAAGCAGCGGTCGAAGGCGCAGACAGAGTTTGCGGTGTCGTTCAACTATCAGGAGCGTCCGGAATATACGCGAGTGATATCGGGAGCTGCATGGAAATACCGCTGGAACGACCCGTCGAACATGCGTCGCAACACATTTGACCTGATTGACCTCAATTATGTGTATCTGCCGAAGTCGACAATAGATTTCATAAATACGGTTGCTCCACAAAATCCGTTGCTGAGGTATTCGTATGAGGACCATCTCATCATGCGCATGGGATATTCGATCTACCGCACGAACCGCCGGCCGGTCATGCCTACCGACCGGATGTACGGGACGCCGTTCCAGCAGAAGATATGGACATTGCGCACGTCGGTGGAGACGGCGGGCAACCTGCTTTACGCACTGTCGTCAATCACGGGCCAAAAGCGACATGACGATGCCTATAAGGTTTTTAACACGCAGTATGCCCAGTATGCGAAGTTTGATTTTGACTATGCGTGGGTGTATAATTTCAATACCCGCAATTCGATAGCTCTTCACGGCGGTTTCGGCATCGGGGTGCCTTACGGCAACTCGAAGATGATACCGTTTGAGAAGCGGTTTTATGCCGGAGGTGCGAACTCAGTCAGGGGCTGGGGAGTGCGGACTCTCGGTCCGGGAGCATACGACGCGCGCAATTCGGTGACCGACTTCATCAACCAGTGCGGCGACATACGTCTTGACCTGAGCGTGGAATATCGCGCGAAGCTGTTCTGGGTTATCGAGGGGGCTCTGTTTATCGATGCGGGCAATATATGGACAATCCATAATTATGAGAACCAGCCCGGCGGTATGTTTCATTTCAATACGTTCTACAAGCAGATAGCGGCGGCCTATGGCGCCGGCATCCGTTTTGACTTCACATATTTTCTGCTTCGTCTGGATCTCGGCATGAAGGCGCATAATCCGGCCCGCGGGCAGGAGGCGTGGCCACTGCTGCATCCGCGGTGGGGCAGGGACAAGACGCTGCATTTCTCGATCGGATATCCGTTCTGAGAGGTGTTTTTTCGATAAGTTTATTGCTGATGTCAATCCGGATTACGTAAGAGAGTGTTTGGATTTAAGACGAGATAAACTACATAACTAATTGAAGTTAAATCCGGACACTCTCCAAGTCATTTACGACTTACTAAACAGAATTAATTTCATATCAAATGATTAAAGAAGTACACCCAACTCAGGCCAACGGAGAAAATGAACTATATGACGACGTCTGTTCCATAATCGATGACGCGCGTTATAGAGTTGCAGTTTATGCGAACTCGGAGGTGTGTCGTATGAACTGGCAGATAGGCATGCGGATTAAGGAGGATGTACTGCACAATGAACGGGCAGAGTATGGCAAAGGGATAATTAAGAGTCTTGCAGCCAGACTTGTAGCTAAATATGGGAATGGGTGGGGCTTTCAGAAGCTGCAACATTGTGTACGCGCTGCGTATACTTTTTCAGAAGAGGAGATTGTGTACGCAGTGCGTAGACAATTGAGCTGGACACATTTGCGGTCGTTGATGAGTGTAGAGGACGAACTTGCCCGAAAGTTCTATATGGAGATGTGTCGTTCAGGTCATTGGAGTACACGTACACTTGACGAAAATATAGATAAACAGCTATATGAGCGTACAGCTATAAGCCGTCGACCCGAACATGTTATAAAGACAGAACTCGAAACATTTAAGGAGACGGATAAACTCCATCCGGATATGGTCTTTCGCAGCAGCTATTTTCTCGATCTTGCAGGATTGCCGGATGTATTCAGTGAAAGTGATCTTGAGACAGCAATCCTTAATCAGATACAACAGTTTCTGAAAGAGTTCGGATCAGATTTTGCATTTGTTGACAGACAAAAACGTATTCCTGTTGACGGCACCGATTACCGTCTTGATTTGTTATTCTTTCATAGAGGTTTACATCGGTTGGTTGCTATAGATCTCAAGCTCGGACGTTTTAAACCGGCATACGAAGGTCAGATGCGTCTTTATCTGCGATATCTCAACCGCCATGACCGACGGGAAGGGGAGGAGTCGCCTATAGGACTGATATTATGTTCTGAAGGCAATACTGAACATATCGAATATCTTATGCTTGAAGAAGATTCACCGGTAAAAGTGGCACAGTATTATACAAAACTTCCAGACAAAAGACTGTTGTCAGAGAGACTGCAGCGTGCGATAGCTGTCGCAAAAGAATATCAACGAAATAAAGAGGTTGATGATAACGACTGTGAGCCGAATGTGTACGGTAATGCATAAAATTACAATTATCTTATTATGAATGGCGAGAAGAAGAAACTGGTGATATTTGATCTTGACGGGACGCTGCTCAATACGATTACCGATCTGGGGCAGGCGGCCAATCATGCTCTGGAGAAGAACGGTTATCCGACGCATCATCTGTCGGCGTATCCGCATTTTGTGGGCAACGGCATCACGCGTCTGCTTGAGCGAGTGCTCCCTTCAGATGAGCGCGAGGCTGCGATTGTGGCGCGTCTCAGAGAGGATTTCATCAGTTATTATGACGGACATCTGACAGATACGACGGTGCCGTATCCCGGCATAGAGGATATGCTGCGTGACATTCAGGCAGCGGGAATCAGGATGGCTGTGGCTACCAACAAGTATCAGGCCGCGGCTTCGAGGCTGATAGCGCATTTCTTTCCGTATATAGACTGGGCTGTGGTGGCCGGTCAGACCGACGGGGTGCCTGTGAAGCCGGATCCGTCGGTAGTGTTCAGGATACTCGGTGAGTGTCCGACACCGAAGCATGATGTGATGATGGTGGGTGACTCGGGGGTAGATATTGAGACGGCGCGGAGGGCGTGTGTCGAGTCGGCCGGAGTCAGCTGGGGCTTCCGCAGTGTCGCCGAGCTGACGGCTGCCTACGCCGACCATATCGTCAATGCGCCTGACGAGCTTGTGGCGATAGTGGGCGCTGACTGAGGTAATTTTTTCCGGCGAGTGTTATTGTCTGCGGAGGATGCGGTTGAGGTTATGGCGGGTGATTATGTGGCGTGCGAGAAATGTCACTATGAAGCCGGTGAGTGAGGCTGCTATTATGGAGCCTTCGCGGATGCCTTCGATGCGGTGGCTTAGCAGCAGCGAGAGGAGTACGGCTGATGTCACGAGCGATATGTCGAATGCTACTTTTAGTTTTCCGAATGGTTTCTGCCATCGGCGCGAGGCGTACATGACGAATGCCTCGGCCGACATCATGGCTACCTTGGGCTTGATTTCAAAGACTACGCCGATTGATTGCACGAGGCAGCCAACGAGCAGTATGCCGATGGCCATCATGTAGCCTGAGGGGTGGAGCGATGATGTGAGCCACATGTTGAGGTCGATGAATGCTCCGAACAGGAAGGAGAATGGTATCTGCAGCAGGATTTCTATCGTGTCGCGGCGCGAACGTCGGGAGCCGAGGATGAGAAATTGCCCGGCGATGAGGAGCATGTTGATGATGAATGTGCAGATGCCGAGTGTCAGCGGGGTGTTGATGCTGACGACGTAGTTGACACTTGAGATGGGTGTTGTGCCGAGCGATGAGCGGACTATGAGGGCTACGCCGGCCGAAAGGAAAAAGAGCCCGATTACGAAGATGGCGTAACGGGTGAGCAGACAGTTATTTTTCATTTTGCTTTTTACCTTAGAATATGTTTACTTTTAAACCATATTAAACAGGCAGCATTTTCACAAACTGTTGCCTGTTTTGCTGTGCAAAGTTACGAAAATCGGGGGAGAGTTGCAAGTGAGGCCGGCGGGTGATTAAAGTCATTAAAGTCACTAAGGTCAGTTGGAGAGGTGGGTTATTGCGAAGTCGAGGATGGTGTCGTGCCCTGACAGGGCAGCCTGCGGGTCGAGGTCGACGGCGCAGCCTTCGGTGGGTTCGATGCCGAATTCGGTGGTGTTGCCGAGGGGGTCGAGAACGGGTGCGGCAGAGAAGCGTATGCCCCAGCCGTTGGGCAATTCGGAAGAGAATGGCATGCCTGAGCCTCCGCCTGTGGTGGCTCCGACGATGCTTACGCTGGGGAGAAGCTTCATGAGCGATACGAGATTGTTGGCGGCCGAGAAAGTGGAGCGGTTGGTGAGTACGGCCACAGGTTTACCCCAAAGTATGCGTCCTTGCGCGGCGGGCTCGTAGTAGTAGGGGTAGGGCTCGGAGAAGTCGTCGTGGCCGGGGCCGGTCTTGTGGCTGATGTATCCGGCGAGAGTGCGCTCGGTGATGAAGCGTGAGACAATGGTCTCAACGGCGGTCATGGCACCGCCTCCGTTGTCGCGGAGGTCGATGATGAGGCCGTCGCATGTGCGGAGATAGTAGAGAATGTTGTCGAGGTTGCCTTCGCCGATGCTGTAGGCGAGTGAGGATATGCGCATGTAACCGATATTGGGGGTCAGAATGCCGTAGATAACTGAGCCTGTCTGCCGGTAGTTGAAGTTGAAGTAGTGCTCTTCGATGATGCGTTCGTTGAAATTCTGAGGGTAGTCGCTCCACCATTTGCGGTAGTATGATGTGTTGAATGAGGAGGAGAGGTTGACGTGGCCGTCGCGCAGTTCGTCGAGCATCTGTGCGCAGACGATAAACAGTTCTTCCTGAGTCATCTTGTCGCTCACCATCGGCGAATAGCGGGCATAGACATCGTCCCAGTCGATGTTTTTCTCGCGGAAGAAGCAGTAGTGCTCGTCGATTGTGCGCCACAGGGCGTCGAAGTTGCCGCGTGGATTATCGGCATACTGCGGGATTTCGTGGCAAGCGCCGGCGATTATGAGAGTCAGCAGCGGGAGTATGAGGTTGAGGAGGCGTTTCATGTCAGTAGAGTGCGGATATGATGCGGGCGTCGCGGCTCAGAGAGTGGCGTTGTGAAAGTGAGAGCCATTCGCCGGAGATGCCGATTACGAATGCGTGGGTGTAGATGTTGGTGACGAGGTTGTTGGCTTTGCTCGAAAATGTGAGTGCTCGGTAGCCGAGACGCAGAGAGGTGGCGCCGAAGTGGAGGTCGGCGGTGAGGAGGTGGGTCATGGCAAAACGGTTGCCTGGCCATGCGAAGTGCACGAGGCCGTCGTGGTTGCCGAGGTAGATTTCGTAGTATAGTTCGTCGTATTCGGGAGAGAAGAATAATCCGGCGAGAGGGAGGTCGGGCTGATAGCGCAGGGTCAGCGGCAGGCGGCCTATGCGGAGATTGTAGGCCGCGTAGCCTGTGGCGCCGACGGTCCATGCGAGTTTTGCGGAGGCCGGATTGTTGCTGTTGCGCGGATTGTAGATGCATCCGCCGTTGATTGCGGTCGAGGCACCGGCCGCGAGTGTCAGCGCCGGTGTCAGACGCCAGCGGTGCATCATGCCCCATGAGAAGAGGGCGTCGATGCGCCATGAGGTGGCGTTGCGCGCGTAGTTGCGTCCGCGGTCAAGCTCAATGCGCGCGTCGAGGCGCATTACCCAATTGTCGGGGTCGAATTTCATGGCCTGCATGCGCTCGTAGGCGAAGGCGGCGCTCCAGCCGCGGTAGGTCAGCGGCGAGAGATAGCTGTCGGCTACGGATGAACTGCCGGCCTGAAGCATATAGGCGGCGGTGACCGGACGCAACGGGGGCACTGAGTCGGATTGAGCGCGGCTGCAGATGACAGCGAGCAGGGCGACGGAGAGCAGGATAAGTCGTTTCATCGCAGGTGTCAGAAAAGGCGTTCTTGTCCGTTGATTTCGTCGCGCACTTCGTCGTCGGAGCGCTCTTCGAGAAGAATGTCGGCAGAGTCGTCGGACGGGTCGGACATGTCGGACGACTCGGGATTTTCATCTTCGTCGGCGATGCCTGTCTCGCGGGGCTCGATTTCGGTCACGGAGTCGATGGCGAAAGTGGTGACACGTTTGCCCTTGGCTTTGAATGATTTGACGGCGATGAATTCCATTGCGTCGATAATGAGCGGCTCGCGGAAAGAGTCTGCACCACCGAATTTCACCTCAAATCGTGCGCCGGGCTCGTCGGTGAGCAGGATGAGCGATGACTTGGCGTTTTCGCCGAGATAGCGCTGTTGCTTGCCGGAGGGTTCGAAGGTGAAGCGTTTGATGTAGGGGAAGCCCTGGTCGGCGTCGTTGAGTATGGCAGTCCATACGAGTCCGGGTCGGAATTTCTCGATGCGGAGTATGTTGTCGGGGTAGTGGTTGCCGGCGTCGAACGACGACATGTAGTATTCTCCGGATTTTAGAATTACGAGAATGGTGTCGTTGCCGCCGAACTCGCCGAGGTAGTCGCCGCGGCCGTCGTAGTTGAGGCGGAGCACATCGGGGTCGAACCACACCTTGCGTCCGCCAAGGGTCGATGCTCCGCGCTCTTTGAGTGAGAAGCGGTGCACCTCGTTGCGGGTGACGATGTTGCCTCTTGACTGTTTTCCCTTGATGGCGAGCTCGCTGAAGTCAACGTCAAACTGCAGTGTCTTGAGGCGGGCTTTGGGCTTGAGTGTGACTTTGACCACTTCGGCCTCGCCGTTGGGGTTGGCGCTGAACCATGTCACGCGAGAGCCGGGTGAGCCCATAGTGAGGTTGTATTCCTTGTCGCGGGTGACGCCTGTGACAGCGAAGCGCTTCATGTAGAAGGTGCCGCCTTTGCCGTCCTGATAGATGGCGTTGTAGATTGTGCGTTCGTCGCCGCGCTTGAACACGTTGATGTAGAGCACGTTTTTGTCGACGAATAGCTTTTCGGCCACCTTGACGACCTTGTAGCGGCCGTCGCGGTAGAATATGATGATGTCGTCGATCGACGAGCAGTTGCACACGAATTCGTCTTTTTTGAGCGAGGTGCCGATGAAGCCCTCCTCGCGGTTGATGTAGAGCTTTTCATTTGCCTCGGCCACCTGTGCGGCCTCGATGTTGTCAAAACCGCGGATGACAGTGCGGCGGGGGAATGCGTCGCCGTATTTTGCCTTGAGGTCCTCAAACCATCTGACGGCATACTCGGTGAGGTTGTCGAGGTCGCTGTTGAGTGCGGCGATGCGGTCGAGGTATGAGGCTATGAGTTCGTCGGCTTTTGATGAGTCGAAGCGGGTGATGCGCTTCATCTTGATTTCGAGAAGCCGGGTGATGTCGTCGTCGGTGATGTCGCGGATGAGTTCCTTGATGAAGGGGATGATGCGCGAGCGGACATGAGCTATCACCTCCTCGACGGTTTCGCTCTGTTCGAACTGTTTGTCCTTGTAGATGCGCTGCTCGATGAAAATCCGTTCGAGCGAGGCGAAATGGAGCAGTTCTCTCACTTCGGCGAGCGATATCTCAAGCTCTTTGCGCAGGAGCTCGCGGGCTGTGTCGACATTATGGCGCAACACGTCGCTGACTCCGAGGAAGTGGGGCTTCTTGTCGGAAATCACGCAGCAGTTGGGCGATATGGACAACTCGCAGTCGGTGAATGCGTAGAGGGCGTCGATGGTGCGGTCGGAAGATGTGCCGGGGAGCAGATGCACGAGAATGAGGGCATGCTCGGCGGTGTTGTCGTCGACCTTTCGTATCTTGATTTTCCCTTTTTCGAATGCTTTGAGAATGGAGTCGATGAGTGCGCCGGTGGTTTTGCCGTAAGGAATTTCGGTGATTGCGAGAGTCTTGTTGTCGATTTTCTCGATTTTGGCGCGAACTTTCACTACACCGCCACGCTCGCCGTCGTTATATCGGCTGACGTCGATGAAACCTCCGGTGACGAAGTCGGGATAGAGCGTGAATTGCTCACCGCGGAGGTGGGCTATCGCAGCGTCGATGATTTCGTTGAAGTTGTGGGGGAGGATTTTTGATGACAGACCCACGGCTATGCCCTCGACGCCCTGAAAGAGTAGGAGAGGGAATTTGGATGGGAGCACCACAGGTTCTTTCTTGCGGCCGTCGTAAGAGAGAGTCCACTCCGTGATTTTTGGGTTGAAGAGAGTTTCGAGAGCGAACGGCGAGAGGCGTGCTTCGATGTAACGGCCGGCTGCGGCCGATGCGCCTGTGAGTATGTTGCCCCAGTTACCTTGTGTCTCTACCAGAAGGTCTTTTTGTCCGAGCTGCACGAGGGCGTCGTTGATCGAAGCGTCGCCGTGAGGGTGATACTGCATTGTGTTGCCCACGATGTTGGCTACTTTGTTGAAACGGCCGTCGTCGAGGGTTTTCATCGAGTGGAGTATGCGCCTCTGCACGGGTTTGAGACCGTCCTCGATATGCGGGACGGCTCGCTCGAGAATGACGTAGGACGCGTAGTCGAGAAACCAGCTGCGGTACATGCCGCGCAACTGATGCTTCACGACGTCGGCGGCAGCCTCTTCGTAGGGTTTCTGAGAGTCGGGCTGAGGAGTCATTTCCTCATCTTCATGGTCGGTAGGTGGTGTGGTCAGGTCGCTCATTGTAATTCGGCATTTGTAGCAAAGTTAATGAAAATTTGCCAAAAAATCAATAAAACGGCTGATTGTGGTTTTCGGCGACGTTATTTTTCGCCGAAAATGTCGGAGAAGATACGGTCGGTGGCGCCGATGTTGTCGGCGATGTATTGTCCGGCTGTTTTTCCGGCTTTTTCGCGGAATTCGTTGTCGGCAAGCAGTCGGTCGAGTGTCCGGGCGGTGGTTGCGGCGTCGTTGACCGAGAAAGCGCCTTTGAGTGCGATGAGGTCGCGCGCTTCCTTGAATTTGTGGTAGTTGGGGCCGAACACCACGGGGATGCCGTAGACGGCGGCCTCGTTGATGTTGTGTATGCCTGCGCCGTGTCCGCCTCCGATGTAGGCCACCGATGCGTAGCGGTAGAGCGACGACAGTTTGCCGAAGCAGTCGACGACGATGCCGCGGATATGTTCCGGCGGTGTGCCGTTGTCGGCTATGTGCCGTTCCCATTGCGACAGAGGGATGACGTTGCCGTCGATGGCGCTGCAGAGAGCCTTGACGCGGGCTTCGTCGAATTCGTGTGGCGCGATGATGAATTTCACATCTGTGTTGGCGTTGAGCCAGGGAATGTAGTTGGCTTCGTCGGCACCCCAGCTGCTGCCGAAAATGATGAAAGAACGTAGATTTTCGCCTCCGGCGATGTCGAATGTCTGTGCCATCACGTCGGTGACGCGGTCGAAGCGGGTGTCGCCGGCCACGACGGTGTTGTCGATGCCGATGCCTGAGAGCAGTTTCTGCGACTCGTCGTCCTGAAGATATATGCGGTCGAAGCGCCGGAGCATGCGGCGGAACATGCCTCCCCACGGTCGGAAGAAAATCTGGCCGGGCCGGAATATGGCCGATATGATGTAGACTGGCACTGCGGCTTTATGGAGCTGCTGCAGGTAGTTGCCCCAGAATTCATATTTTATGAAAATCGCTACTGACGGGCGTACAATCTCAATGAAGCGGCGTGCGTTGCGTGGGGTGTCGAAGGGGAGATATGCCACGGCGTCGACCATCGGATAGTTCTTGCGCACCTCGTAGCCCGAGGGCGAGAAGAATGTGAGCAGTATCTTTCGGTCGGGGTGGAGGCGTCGCAGTCGCTCGATGAGGGGTCGGCCCTGTTCGAATTCGCCGAGCGAGGAGGCGTGTATCCATATCGTGCGTCCGTCGGCAGGGAGCGTGGCACGCAGATGACCGAAGGTCGATTTCTGCCCTTCGGTCATCTTTTTAGCTTTGGGATTGGTGCGGGAGGCAATCCGCGCACCAATCGAGTAGAGATGTATTCCGGTGTTGTAGAGGAAATTCACGTCGGCGGTGATTGGTTGGACTTACAGCTGGATGTTGGCGCAAGCGTTTTCCACGCGGCGTCGGGTGGCGTCGAGCCCCATCAGTTCGGTGATGTCAAACATGTGGGGGCCTTTGCATTCGCCTACAACGGCCAGGCGCAGGGCGTTCATGACGTTGCCAAGGTGATAGCCGTTTTCGCTGATCCATGCGAGGATGTTTTCTTCAGCGGCCTTGCTCTCGAGCGAGGGGAGCGATGCCATGCGGTCCATCATGGCGCGGAGTATGGCGGGAGTTTCGGCGGTCCAGCGTTTTTTTACTGATTTCGCCTCGTATTCAGTGGGGTCGACGAAGAAGAAGCGGGCCTGATCCCAGAGGTCACTGACGAAGTTGGCGCGGTTCTTGACCATTGCGATGGCGCGGGCGATGTATTCGTCGGAGAAGTCGGCGGGGTTTACGCCGTTGGCTTCCATCACGGGCTTGAACATGGGCAGCAGCTCGTTGTCGGGCAGCTCCTGGAGGTATTTGTGGTTGAACCATTTGCCCTTCTCGAAGTCGAATTTGGCACCCGAGCGCGAGCAGTGGTCGAACGAGAAGCGGCTGATGAGCTCGTCCATCGACATTATTTCGGTGTCGTCGCCGGGGTTCCAGCCCAGCAGGGCGAGGAAGTTGACCACGGCCTGTGGCAGATAGCCTTTCTCGCGGTAGCCCGAGGAGATGTCGCCGCTCTTGGGGTCGTGCCATTCGAGGGGGAACACGGGGAAGCCGAGACGGTCGCCGTCGCGTTTCGACAGTTTGCCTTTGCCGTCGGGTTTGAGCAGCAGGGGCAGGTGGACGAACTGCGGCATGGTGTCGGTCCATCCGAACGCTTCGTAGAGAAGCACGTGGAGCGGTGCGGAGGGAAGCCATTCCTCGCCGCGTATCACGTGGCTCACCTCCATCAGGTGGTCGTCGACGATGTTGGCCAGGTGGTAGGTGGGCAGGTCGTCGGCGCTCTTGTAGAGCACTTTGTCGTCGAGCACCGATGAGTTGATTGTCACTTTGCCGCGGATAAGGTCGTTGACCTCGACGTCGCGTCCGGGCTCGATTTTGAAGCGAACCACATATTTTTCGCCGGCGTCGATGAGGCGTTTTGTCTCCTCCTCGCCGAGCGAGAGGGAGTTGCGCATAGAGCCGCGGGTCGATGCGTCGTATTGGAAGTTGGGAGTCGCCGCGCGTGCAGCCTCGAGCTCTTCGGGGGTGTCGAAGGCGATATATGCCTTGCCGTTGTCGAGGAGCATTCTGACGTGCTCGCGGTAGATGTCGCGGCGTTCGCTCTGCTTGTAGGGACCGAACGCGCCGCCCTGACGCACGCCTTCGTCAATGCCGATGCCGAGCCATGCGAGAGCTTCGTTGATGTAGTCCTCGGCTCCGGGTACGAAGCGCTGGGAGTCGGTGTCCTCGATGCGGAGTATCATGTCGCCGCCGTGGCGACGGGCGAACAGGTAGTTGTAGAGGGCAGTGCGAACTCCGCCGATGTGGAGCGGTCCGGTGGGTGAGGGGGCGAAACGAACTCTTACTTTTCTTTCCATTGCGTAGCTGACTTTTTATATTGTCTTACTATAAAATAAAAATGCCATCGGCTACAAAGCTGATGGCATGGTGAAGGGGAAGTGGGCGCTGAGGGATTCGAACCCCCGACCCTCTGCTTGTAAGGCAGATGCTCTGAACCAGCTGAGCTAAGCGCCCCTTGTCGGTTGAACGATGCAAAGGTAAGCACTTTTTTTTAATTACCAAAATTTTTGGGAACTTTTTTGAAAAAAAGTCTAAAAAAATAATGGGAATTGCGGTAAATCGGGCTCAAGCCGGAATAACAGTACAAGGCTATATAATAATACCCGGCTTTTCCTTGAAGGTGTTGCAGCACTCAGATGAATGCCTCAAAATGTAGGGACGCACGGCTCGTGCGTCCGATTGTGCGTCTGATAATCAGGTGGTTGGCGGACGCGCGAGCCGTGCGTCCCTACATTTTGGGGCATTCATCTAGTTATGCAACACGCTCGCAGTAATACTAAACCGAGACTGTTAAATGCACTGCAATTTAGCTTGTGCCATAAAAAAGTGAATTTGGAAATAAAAAACAGCGGCATCGCTGTGGATACGCGATGCCGCCTGATATCAGTTTGGGGATTGTGGGCGAAGATGGATTCGAACCACCGAAGGTATAAACCAGCAGATTTACAGTCTGCCCCATTTGGCCACTCTGGTATTCGCCCGGTCGAGACAGCGCTCTGTCTGCGATTGTGAGTGCAAATATACGCAATTATTTTTAATATCGCTATATTTTTGAAAAATTCTGCGAATTATTTGCGAAAATCAAAAAATAAAAGATATCATCGGGTTGACGACTTTTGTTATGGGAAACACCTCCTGGTTATGTTTATGACAGAGGGATTATTCAGATTCGCAGTCGCGCACCCGTTGCACGAAGTCATGCATACGTATGGCGGCTTCGGCGGCTTCGGCGCCTTTGTCGCCTGCGGGGCCGCCGCAGCGGTCGAGAGCGTCCTGCTCGGTGTCGACGGTGAGCACACCGAATATCACCGGGGTGTCGCAGTCGGCGTTGAGTGCCGTTATTCCCTGGGTGACCGACTGACACACGTAGTCGAAATGAGGTGTGCCGCCGCGCACCACGCAGCCGAACACTATCACGGCATCATACATCGAGGTTTCGATGAGCTGCGACGCGGCAAATGTCAGTTCGACGGCGCCGGGCACCTCAAACACATCTATATTGCCGGCGTCAATGCCCTGCGCCTTGAATGTGGCGAGAGCGCTTTCAGTCAGCGCGCCTGTGATATGCCCGTTCCAGAGGGCTTTTACGATTGCTACCTTTATGTCGGGGGTGGAGGGGAGGGGAGTAACGGGTACGGAGGTTGACATTATGATTGTTGTTTTTTGAGTTTGCAGTTGATTTATCTGGAGCCGACGATGGCTTCAGCCAGACGTGTGCGGTCGGTCAGATGGGTGTAGTTATCGACGTAGTAGGCGAAGTTCTCGCGGCGCGCACGTTCGGGGTCGTTGTGGCTGAAGAGCGCCATGAGGTCGTCGGGGAGCGTAATGACGCGGTCGGCTATCTCGAGGTTTTCATACACTAAAGGCATTACCTTGGTGATGCGCGATATGCGGTCGTCGGCAACGTCGGGCACATATATTATTGTTGCCTCGCGCTCGTCGGCGTTGGCTATGAATGACCATAGCTGCCGGCGCACGCGCTGGTCGACTGCCATGTAGCCACCGAACACCACGATATCCTCGCGCTCCACGCGGGGCCAGATGATGTCAAAACCCTCGCCGTCGTCCTCCGAGCTGTAGCGTGCGCGCGAGCCGTCGAAGTCGAGCACTACGGGTGTTTTTGCGATATGACGGTCAGAAGCCGATATGTCGACGCCGCTGTCGGTGAGGCTGTCGGCGACTATAGTGCCGGCTTTGTCGGTGCCTATTTCCGAGAGAAATATCACCTGATGGCCGTCGGCTGCAAGCCGGCGTGCGGCGTTGAGATGCGCTCCGCCGGGGTGTGTGGCGTCGGGTACGGTGCCTTTGAAGCCTATTTCAAGCCATGCTTCCCCTATGATTATTATCTTACCTTTCATCTGCTGCGGAGTTGCGTGACACATGTCCGAGATATCCGCCGTGATGGCGTTTGGCGTAGTCGGCGCGGGTGAAGCCTATCTCCTGCATGACGTTGACCACGAGAATGTCGCCGATTACGGTCATCATCGTGGTCGATGTGGTGGGGGTCAGTCCAAGCGGACACACTTCGGGTGAGCCTCCGGTGAGTATGGCGACATCGGCGATGCGTGCGAGCTCGCTGTCTCCGTTGCCGGTAATCACGATGATCGGAATTGAGGGGATGAGATTGCGGGCGAGCTCCACAAGGTCGATTATCTCGCGCGTCTTGCCTGAGTTGGATATCAGCAGCAGGGCGTCGTCAGGCTGAAGCAGGCCGAGGTCGCCGTGCTGAGCCTCCGAGGGGTGGAGGTTGACTGCCGGAGTGCCTGTCGATGAGAAGGTGGTGGCGATGTTCATCGCTATCTGTCCCGCTTTGCCCATGCCTGAGGTGACGAGTTTGCCTCCGCGGCGGTTGACATGCTCGACAATGATGTCTACGGCACGTGAATATGCGTCGGTGACGGGAATGTTGAGTATGGCCTCGCTCTCGGCGCGCAATATCTCTTTGATTGAATTTGTCAGATCTTTCATTGGTCTTTTGGCTTTTGGCTGTGCCGTCGGCAAAGTTACGAAAAATCGGACACACTCAGAAACGTCAGCACCATATTTTCACGCCGTGAGGGTGTTGCAGAACTCAGAGAAATGCCTCCAAAATGTAGGGACACACGGCTCGTGCGTCCGCCAATAGCCTTATTATCAGGCATTACACGCGGATGCATGAGCCGTGCGTCCCTACAATATGAAGTTTTGCAACACCCTCACGGAGCATTGTGTGTGATTGTGTCAGTTGCCTGTTACGGCTATGCGGTGAGTGCGTGTGTTGCTTACGCTGTCGCCTTCGCGTATCGTGGCCTGATAGAGATAGATGCCGCGGGTCACGCGGTGGCCGGCATGGTCTTGCAGGTTCCAAGTCACGGGGCTCGTCAGATACATGTCGCTGCGGCCTGTTGTCACTGATTGCCATACGGGCTGGCCGAGCATGTCGTAGATTGATATCGTCACTTCCACGCGTGCGTCGGGGCGGTCGTGCGACAGATAGAAGTTGGCCTGGACTGATGCCGGATTGGCGTCGGAATATACGTCGTAGAGCACCGGTGCCTGACCGGGCGATACGTAAAATTCGATTGTCTCTGAGGCGGAGTTGTCTGACGTGTCCCAAATTCTGAGTCGCAGCGAGTGCTCGCCCTCTGTCAGTTCGGGCAGCTGGTAGGCGATTATGCCCGATGGAGTGCCGTCAGCCGCCGGGGTGTAATATTCAGCCACGTCGGAATAGCTTTTTTTGCCGTCGACCAAGATGTTCATCTGGTGGCCGATGCCTGATGTGTTCATGTTTATGCCGCGGTTGTCGGAAATCTCTGCTATAAGCGTCGGAGTGGCGTTGACATGGCCGCCGGAACGGAAGCTGGGGTGGTTGAGGTAAATCGATTTAATCACGGGAGGCATGTCATCTTTTACAGTGTCGTCGGTGCCGAATACATAGAAGTCGCGGTTGGCTGTGACGGCATAGTCTGACACTGTGTTGCCGCTGTTCTCCTTTGCGACGAGACTGAGCGTGGCCTCGCGGAAATTGTTGGTTATCTCTGACGGCATGGCGATGCGCACTTTGAATTGTCCGGCTTTGACCGAGTCGTTTCCGGCAAACAGACGGTTGCCGTGCTGCTCGAAGGTGACCGGTTTGCCGTTTTCTCCGTTGCCGTGTGTGGTGATGCTGTATTCGGCGTCGTAGAGAGTCGAGGCCACAGTGCCGTTAAATGCCGTCATGGTGTTGCCTTCGCTGTCAAGCACTCGCCCTTCGACCTCGACATTCTGCCGGGCCTGCATGATGGCTTGCTCGTAGTCGCCCGCCGCCACGCCGTTGATGCGGTCGATGGCGATGTCGTGGAAAGGCATCGCGGGATAGAGCGCCGGGTCACCCATGAGTATATATCTCAGTTTGTTGGCGTCTGACAGCATTACGCCGCTGTCGGTTACCTTTGAGCTGTTTTTCGCACGGCGGTATATCTCGCCGATGGTGAGGCGGCTGCCGTCGGCATCGCGTGTGTAGATATGCCTGCCCATAGCCCGTGAGATGTATTCGTTTTCGGAGATGTAGACCGGACGGTTGGCCGAAATCTGGGCGATGCAACCTCCGTCTTCGTGGCCCCACATTATTTCGCCGGCGGATATGGCGTTGGCGTCCCATCGCAGAAACTCGCACGTGGCCGCGAAAAATATGGGCCATTTGCGCAGATACAGATTGTTGATGTCGGTCAGTTTGAGGAGTCCTTCGTGGGTGAGAGAGGTGGTGTTGGCGTGCCCGATATAGAACCACCATGCCACACCCTCGTCGAGGGTCTTGAACATGAAGTCTCGGGCCTGTGGATATCCTTGGCCTGTAAGCTGATAGGCGTCAGTGTAGAGCTTGGTGTGGACGGCGGCATCGCCTCCATTGGCAAAGATGTCGTTGCAAACTTTGTTCATCTGCTCCATGTGGATGCCGTTGTCCTGGTCGTCGGCTATCAGTAACGAGCGGTTGCGCCATGTTCCGGCGGGCATCTTTGTGGAGTATGAGATCACTTTGTTGACGGCGCTTGCGGCGCTGCCGGCCGATGTCACCGGCATACGGCCCACGCCGATGCACAGGTAGTCGGTGGCCATGGTGGTGCCGGAGTTGTCGCGCAGGAAAGCGAAGATGTCGTCGGTGGTGTAGGAATCGGTGTCGGTCTCTCCCTTTTCCGACTGCCACAGAGGCATGAGGGGATAGTTGAGCGATTTCGCGGCAGTGGTGATACGGCGGTTGTCGTAGCTGCCGCGACCCATGAAGAGCGCCAGACGCAGGGATCGCTCCGAGCTCTCTGAGCGGTCGTAGAACATCTTGAGCATCTTGCGGAACGCGTTGACATCGGGGCTGCCCGATGCAAATTCGTTGAATACTTTCTCCTGGTCGACGACAAGCACTTTCATTTTGTCGTTGTCACGGTGGAAATCGGCCAGACGCTCTGCCTCTGACTGCCATGCCGAGGGCGTGAATATCACCATGTCGGGCACTTCCGCGCCGTGCAGGTTCTGGTTAGTGACACTGCCGACATATTTAGGCTCGGCGAAAGTTGCCGACGGATCGAAGGCCACGTAGCGGCGGTCGCCGGTGTAATCGTTGGTCCAGCGGAGGGTTGTGCCGTCAAGTCCGGCGTTCATGGCAATGATGGAAAGGGGCGATGTGATGTCCCACACCACAGTAGAGCTGCCGGCGTTGGCCAGAGCTGCCTGATTTGACGGAAGCGTGAACAGCAGCTGTGAGCCCGACATGCTGAGGCGTCGCAGGTAGTTGACCGCAAGATAGTCGAGGTGGGCGGCCGATACAGTGCCGGTGCGGCTGAATGTCACGCCTAAGGGCAGCTTCCCGTCAGTGGCGGTGAATGTCTTGGTGGTGACGGTAGCCCTATAGTTGCCGTGTTCAGAAGCTGTTGATCTGATTACATCGGATGAAGAATATGGCAGTTCGTTGCCGTAGGCGTTGAATTTGACTTTTGATTCGGATGAGGCGGTAGTCATGAACGAGCATGCCAGCCACACCTGCGAGCCGCTGACAACATCGTTGAGGGTGAATGTGTATGCACGTGTGGGTGTATAGAGGAAATCCTCGCCGCCATACTGCTGTCCGGTCGCCGCCAGACTCACGAGGTCTTTTTCATGGAATATATAGTCGATAAACGAGGTCTCGGGCGACGTTGCCGTCGGAGCGCCTTCCTTCGGTATATCCCTGTCATCGCCGTCGCAGTCGCTGACGAAGTAATAGCCCAGGTCGGAGTAGGCGTTCTGCTTCGGTCGCACGTAGCGGCCTGTATGGGTCACGGGCTGAGTCACTCCCTCGGCATAGAAAAGCAGACCGCGGTCGGTGCGCAGTGTCTGCACCATAGGCAGGTCGTCGATATATCCCTGCTCGGTGAGACGGTCGGGGAGCTGACGCCCTCCGTAGCCGTAGATATGCACTTTCGACGGGTCGCTGAAACCCATTTTGCGCATCTGCGTGTTGCTCAGCAGATATATGCCGTCGGCGTCGACGCTTATCTTGGCCCAGCGTCCCGATGCCATGCGTGAGGTCTCTGTATATGTCGACAGGTTGAAGGCGCCTGCGCCCGCGGGGAGCAGGGTCGCCAGCAGCGCTATTGCAGCCGCAATGTGCAGTCTGATATTCTTTATTGGGTAAAGTCTTTTCATGTAGCGATATGATGGGGTGTGTTTATTCTATATCCCGTCATAATGAACGGTAAAATTCTGTTTTTATTGTGTTTAAATCGACTTTTCCTTCAGCTCCGTCGATTTTTCCGCGATGGGAATATTGCCACATCGACCAGTCGAGATCCGGTTCGGGTTCGGTGAACGAGCAGATCCAGATCGGATAGCCGCTGAAATTCCCCTTCAGATAGCGGTCATAGTCATCTTTGTTGGAGTAGAGGATTACCTGCAGCCCTTCGCTCTTGATATGGCTGAGCAGCGTGCGCAGCCGGGTTATTATCATGGATGCCTCGTGTCCGTCGGGGTTGCCGAACCTCTCGATGTCTATTACAACGGGAAAATCGAGACTGCGGTTGCGCAGCGAGTGCAGCAGATTGATGGCCTGCAGCTCGCCGTCGGTGTCGAAGCGGAAAAAGTGATATGCCCCCACTTTCATTCCTGCGGCGCGGGCGCGGCGCAGATTGTCGACGAACATGGCGTCCTTGAAGTCGGTGCCTTCCGTTGCCTTGATGATTGCAAAGTCATATCCTGCGCTCTTCACTCTTGAGAAATCGATATAGCCGTTGTGGGCGGAGATATCGATGCCTCTTACCGGATAGAGATTTTCGTTGGGCTCTATAGCCGGGGTGTTGGCAATATACTGGCGGTAGGCATGAATGAAGCCGCACACCGCAATGACTGCCGCCGCGACTATAGCTGTCAGTATTCCGGCACGTCGGTTCATGTCGGTCGGTTATTTGCGCCGGAAGCGGCGCGGTTGATTTTATGCGAGATATATGATGCGGTCTTGGCTGCCGCGTAGACTGTCGCCATTATGATGACTATCAGCGCCGAGCAGGGCACTTCGATATAGCACGACGCAATCAGTCCGCCCAGACAGCACACCACCGACACCACGCACGACGCCGCCATAAGCCGGTTGAGACGGTGGTAGCGTGTCTCAGCTATCATCTGCGGAAGCGACAGCATCGACATCAGCAGCATCACGCCCACAAGTTTTATTGTCAGGACTATGGCTATGGCCGTGAACACTGTCATGGCGGTGTTGATAAGTCCGGTGCGGAGTCCGCTCACACGTGCGAAGTCGCGGTCGAAGGCGCAGATCACAATCTTGTTGTAGAACGCTGTGACAAAGGCTATGAGAAGTGCGGTGAAGGCGGCAAACACCAGCAGGTCAGACTGCGTTATTGTCAGTATGTTGCCGAACAGAAATGCGTTTAGCTCAGGCACATAGCCCGGCGTGAGAAACACGAACAGCACTCCGACAGCCATGCCCAGCGACCACACCACGGCTATCGCCGAGTCTTCCCTGACACGGTGGCGTGTCGAGAGCCATTCAACCCCCACCGATGAGCCGACGGCAAAGACGCCGGCCATCAGTATGGGGTTGATGCCTGTGAAATATCCGAGCCCGAGTCCGCCGAAGCACGCGTGGGTTATGCCTCCGGCTATCGCTACGAGCCGACGCGCGAATATATAAGTGCCTATTACCGACGAGGCAAGCGCTATCAGCGTTATGCCCATCAAGGCGTTGCGGAAAAACTCGTAGTCAAACAGTTCCATCTCGTGATTCGGATACGGGGGGTATGAGACTCCCCCTGATTAAGCCGTAAAAATTATTTTATTACTTTTTCAACTCGTGAGCCCTGTCGGCGTATGAAAATGCCGCCGGCGGGGTTGTCGACACGTATGCCCTGCAGGTTGTAGTATTCCACGGGAGCGTTGTCATTGTCTGCGGCAATGCCGTCGATTGACGCTGAGCCGAGTTTCACGTCGACAGCGTTTGATGCGGCCGACTTTTTATTCTCGCCGTTGACAGCCACAACCGTATAACGGAATTCACTCTTGTCTTGGGGCAGATTGTCGACACGCACTCTGGTGGCTCCGCCTGTTGACATCGCGTTGTAGACCGGGAGAACCGACGCGCCTTCCGACGATGTGGTCACTGTCATGTCGTCGATTGCGAGGTTGCCTGATATCTTGTTGTCATAGACAAGTTTCAGCTGATACACATCGGAGCGGGGTATCGTGTATGTGATGGTGGCACCTTTGCCTGTGTTCCAGTCTTTAAACACCGTCAGCGGTGTCTCGGAGTTTCCGTCAACGGCATAGAGTGTGGCGGAGCTTCCCGAAGTGCCTGTGCCCTGGCCTTTTGCCCAGAATGAGATCTGAGTGACGGGATAGTCATATCTCGGTGTCTGCACATAATAGTTCGCTTCCATTCTCATTGATGGGGAGGCGTTGCCGTAGTTGCCTGATGAGGTGTATGCCTTGGTGTTGCTTGACGACCATCCTGACGGAAGCGTGATCAGACTGCTGCTGCCGAAATTATTGGTGTCGGTGGTTGTTACGAGTTCGCCGAGCGCTGATACAGTCAGCAGATAGTCGACAGCGCCGTCTACGGCATTCCATGACGCGATGAAGTAGTCCGTGCCGATTTCATCGCCGGTGGGCATGACGGCTACAGGAGCGTCGACAGCCGGTGTGCCGCCGCACACGTCGAATGTGATGACGCCGTTGGTTTCGGTGATGCCGGTGACAGGTATGCCGAGCGACGCTCCTGCCCATGTCTTCATGTTTGGGGTTGTGTTGTCAGTAAATTCGGTGTATTGCCCCGATGTGCCGGGGAAGGCCCAGTCTCTGAGCGCCAGAAGACTGTTGCCGGCGGGATTGTTGTTGGCTTCCTCGATGTCGACATACTGGTGGCTCTTGGTGTTGTTGACGGTGTTGTTGCGCCATATTGTCGCGTTGTAGTCGATATGCCATATCAGCATGCCGTGTCCGGGGAGATATTTGTCCCATCCTTCCTGCTGACGATTCTCCAGAAGGAAAAATTCGGTGCTCTTCGATGTCGGGATGAGGCAGCCGTAGTTGCTTTCGGCTATGTGGGTCAGCTCAACGGAGCGCGGTGTCTTGTCAAGCACCAGCGGGTCGATCCAGCCCATGGCGTTGCGCTCGAAAATTGAGTAGGTTGGCGGGGTGCGGCTGTCGTTGCTGTAGGGGCCGTAGTCCATCACCGACCATTCGCAGGGGGTGTAATATGCGGTCGTCGATGTGGTGTGATAGAGGTCGGGCAGACCCATCACGTGCGAGAACTCATGCACGAAGGTGCCGATGCCGTCGGGCTTGGTGCCGTCCCACTCGTTGGAGCAGGCGTAGCGGTTGATTTTCACGCCGTCGAGTGTCAGCGTCTTGCCTGCCGATTCTATCTCCCACTGATGGGGCCATACGGTGTTGGCTGTGCCGCCGTCAGCCTCGCCGCGGCCGGCGTAGAACACGAATACATTGTCGACGTAACCGTCGCCGTCAGTGTCGTAGATCGAGAAGTCTACTTCCTTGTCAAGGAGCGTGCACCCCTCGATTACCATCTCCTCGGGGCGCAGGTCGTCGCCATAGCTGTCATTACCGCCATAATAGGCCTGTCGCTGTGACAGTGTCACAGGGCCGTAGACGTCGAAGTCGGGTGTAAACTGCCCCATCGATGCATCGGTAAACCAGTCGAGCGCCGAGCCGGTGCCGTTGTAGTCTGAAAATCCTTTTTCGCTTATCATGCGGCTGAAGTAGTCGCCGGCATCGTATGATGTGTTGAACTTCACGTCGGAATACTCGACGAGGATTATGAGTCCTTTCGGTGAGCCCATATTGGGATATGTCGTGCCCGGAAACAGTCCCACTCCCGACTGTGCCGGAAGTGACGCTTTGCTGCGTGGCGCGTAGCTGCGTTCCTGTGCGCGTTGTGCCAGACGCGATTTGCAGGCTGTAGCTGTCATCGCTTCGTCGAGTGACGCGCGGTCTATCGAGGCAACAAACGCTGTCTGAGCCGCTGTGCGCGATGCTTTGTCGGCCGCCTTTATGTGCGATGCTGTCATGCGTCCTGTGGCATCGGCCTCGGCGAAATAATATCCCTTTGTCTCGTCGCCGACCACAATCTGTCCGTCGTCGGTAAGAAAATATTTATGAAATTCATCGCCGGCGCGTGTGAGTGTAAGCTGAGTGCCGTCGGGCTGTGTTGCCGTGAATGTGATGCGCTTGGCCGGAACTGCAATCGCTCCCAAGGCCGTGACGAGAGCGCATGTCGTTGCTATGTGACGTAATTTTCTCATAATCGGAGGTAATAATTGGTTTATTTATGATTTCTTTGAATATATGCTTATGATGTCTGTTACTTGCAAATTTAGCAAAATATTCAATAAAAATGCACAAATATGTATTTTTATTCCGCTTTTATTTATGCGGTATCTTGTCAATCAGCGTGCTTTTCTGTTGCGGTGGCATCGGTGGCCTGTTATCCTGAACGGGTGTCTTGCGGCCGCCGGTAAGCCATATTATGGTGATGACCAGTGAAATGATGTATATGATGAGGTTGAGTGTATTGACGGTGTCGAGCGTTGAAATGAACTCGTCAATCTCTGCGCCGTTCTGAAGATTGGCGTATGCAATAAGATACATAGCCTCAGGCAGGGCGGTGGCTGTGATTGCAAGCTTTGTCGGAAGCCATGCTTTTGTGCTGAATATAAACAGTATAAAGATTGTTTTAACTGCAATGCTGTAGATTATAAATGTGCTGTATCCGAATGCTACGGGATATGAGCCCGAGAGCAGGTAGCCGGAGATATTGACAACCGACAACACTGCGTTTACGGTTGCCGCACACGCCAGCACCTTCGTTAAAATGCTCGAACCGGTCTTTTTGCTGAAGGCCGTGTAGAGTATCGCTGCGGCAATAATGACATAAATAAGCAGATTGCATGCCACTATGATCTTGAAGGTTGATGACTCGTATTCGGCGTCAGACATTCCTATCAACGTGGATATGATGTATGCCGCGAATAATATGCACAATGCCGTGCCCGTATGTTTTCTTATCGTTTCTGTCATGATGTTGCTTAAATTACTTGGTTGCAGCCTCGCGGGCTTCTCTCACTATGAGCATCAGCTCGTCGCTCACCTCGGGCGGAAGCGCTATGTTGCGCAGCTGGAGCGACCGGGCCCACCCTGCGATATCTTCGGGAAGAAGCGTAAGCAATATGTCGCGGAACTGTTCGGTCTCCTCCATGTCGTAGCTGTCGGCCGGGCGGCCGGCATAGTCATCGAGCTCCTCGTCGTCGTAATAGACGATTTCGGTTGCTGCGGCTGTCGACAGCGTGTCTTTCTCGCAGGTGATGTGCATGCCGCAGCACACGCCGTCGCCCGAGTCTCCTGTGTCATCGCTCTCCGGCTCGTCTGACATCCCTGAGGCGTTTGCCTTGCGGCGGCCTCCCCTGTCAAGGAGGTAAACCAGCCCTCCGCCGGCCACGAGTATCGCTAATATGATGGCGGCAGCAATCATGTCAGAGGCAGCGGATTTTCACTCGCACGCTCGGAGGGGTCGATGCTCATCTCTGGCGTGAACGCTTCATTGTCGGGTATGTCGGCGTCAGTGATTGTAAATCCGGCGCTTGTGAGGTCGTCCCAGAAACCGGGATATGACTTGCTCACCACTTCGGCGTCGCGGATCACGATGCCGGGTATGATTACCGCTGTGGGCGCGAATGACATAGCCATGCGGTGGTCGTCGTAGGTGTCGATGACGGGGCGTTCGAATATCGGGTGACGGGCGCCGTTCCACACCAGCTCGGAGTCATTGCGGATTTCCACAATGATGCCGAATTTGTCGAGCTCGGCGCGCAATGCCTCGAGGCGGTCGGTCTCTTTCACCCTCAGCGACTGCAGTCCGCGCAGGTGAAACGGTATGCCGAGCATCGCCGCGGTGACAGCCAGTGTCTGCGCCAGGTCGGGGGTGTCGACAAGGTCGGTCTCGAAGCGAGAGAATTGTTCAGGGGTGGGTGCCACCTCAAGTGCGTTGTCGACATCTTCCGACGGCTCCGTATTCACTCCGAGCATCTCGAACAGGCGCGCGCAGGCGCTGTCGCCCTGAAGCGACGGCAGCTGAAGGCCGGGCAGCGTGACAAATCCTGCTGTCAGCGCCGCGGCTTCATACCAGTATGATGCCGCCGACCAGTCGCGTTCGGCTTCACGTGTGCCCTCCTTGCAGTAGGGACGCGGCGCGATTGTTATCTCCTCGTAGGGTGCCTCAAATTCCACCTCAGCCCCGCTTCTGCGCATCAGTTCGGCGGTCATGTCGATATAGGGTTTCGACAGCAGGTTGCCGTCGAGATGCAGCGTGAGTCCGTCAGCCATGGTCGGCGCTATCATCATCAGCGCCGATATGAACTGCGAGCTTACCGACGCGTCAATGCTCAGGTGTCCGCCCTTGAGCTGCTTTCCGTTGATGTGGACGGGGAGATAGCCCTCGTTGTCGAGACATGTGATGTCGGCGCCCAGTGCGCGGAGTGAATCGA
This sequence comes from uncultured Muribaculaceae bacterium, assembly GCA_947174275.1. GTDB lineage: Bacteria > Bacteroidota > Bacteroidia > Bacteroidales > Muribaculaceae > JAGBWK01. The sequence continues at coordinate 60,559 of CAMWIJ010000002.1, read as the reverse complement.
TCAGTATTCCCATCGGACGCCGACGCATGCGCTCGCTTCCGTCGACTGTGGCGCTGATGCCCTGACGGGCGCACAGATATGCGGTGATGAAGCGGGTGGCGGTGCCTGCGGCTCCGGTGTTGACTGTGATCTCGCCTGTTGCCTCAGCGGCCAGGGCAAGCGCTTTCGACAGCAGGTCGGTGTCATCACATTCTGCGATCTCTGACAGCGCAGAAGCGCCCGGGGTGAGGGCATTGATGATGAGCATGCGGTTGCTGATGCTCTTTGACAGGGGCAGACCGATGGTCGCCATCATCATTTCGTCGGGTGGGAATATTCTGTAATTCATCCGGATTGTTGTTATTTGTCTGTGCGGCAGGAAGCCGCGGTCATGTCATACTGTTGCTTTTTCGGGGCAGTGTTCCAATGCGTGGGCTATGCGGCGCAGGCTCTCGTCGATAACAGATCTCGGAGTCGCCACATTCATGCGCATGAAACCTGTGCCCTCGGCGCCGAACATGGCTCCGTCGTTGAGAGCCAGCTTAGCGTCTTTTACAAAGAAATCGGTCAGTTGCTCGTGGCTGAGCCCGAGTCCGCGGCAGTCAAGCCATATCAGGAACGATGCCTGCGGGCGGTACACTCTGATCCGTCCTGACGATATCCTGTCAAGCTCATCGGCCACATAATCGATATTATCCTGTATGTATCCGAGAGCTTCGCCGAGCCATTCCTCTCCGTGGTTATATGCGGCGATAGTGCCGATGGTGGCGAAGCATGTCGGGGCGTTGAATTCGTTGCACTCCAGCCATTCGAAGAAGTTGCGGCGCATCGCCTCGTCTTTTATCACGCACCATGAACTGACCAGCCCGGGCACGTTGAATGTCTTTGACGGCGCTCCGAGCATGATGCCGGTGCGCCGCGCGTTGTCGCTGACCGACAGATAGGGTATGTGCGGCATGCCGCCGAGCATCAGGTCGCCGTGTATTTCGTCAGATACTACAATCACACCCTCCTCGGCGCAGATGTCGGCCACGCGGGCGAGTGTCTCGCGGCTCCACTGTATGCCTATCGGGTTGTGGGGGTTGCAGAGTATCATCATGCGCGGATGCTCCCGGCGTATGATTTCTTCAAGTCCGTCAAGATCCATCTCGTAGGTGTCCTCGAGCCGCAGAAGCGGATTGTCGAGCGCCTTGCAGCCGTTGCCTTCGATAAGGCGTCGGAACGGGTGGTAGACAGGCGGCTGTATCACAATCTTGTCGCCCGGCTTGCAGAACCGGTTGATGACAAATCCGATGCCCTTCACGATGCCGGGGATATATGTCATCTCTTCGGGTGATGTCTCGAAGCCGTGGCGGCGGCGCAGCCAGTCGGCGATGGTGGGGAAAAACTCGTCGGGTGTCGACGCATATCCGTAGATGCGGTGGCTGATGCGACGCTGAAGCGCTTCGGTGATTTCGGGGCAGACGCAGAAATCCATGTCGGCAATCCACATCGGAAGCAGATTGTCGGCATCAAACCATTTGTTTAGTTCACAATATTTTATCGCGTCGCTGTGAGAGCGGTCGATGATAGTGTTGAAGTCGTATTTTCCCATTGCGGTTTTATAGTTGAGTCCAACTGCAAAGATACTGCATAAATTCCCTGAAAGCAACTTTTTTGCCCTCAAATAATCAAGAATGGCGATAATAGATTTCAGTTGTCTGCAATAGTTGTTGAAATTAAACTTTGACACGGTTTGGTAAAAAATCCGCTGTAAAATTTTGTCATGAAAAAAACTATTTTCTATCTTTGGGAAAATATCTTCAACGATTGAAGTCTGCAAAGACTGCGGTCGCTGTGAAGCAAAACAGAAAAGTCATCTACTACCTTTGATCATGGAAAATATCAGAAAAACGTGCCTTCATGACAAGCATCTGTCGCTCGGAGCGCAGATGAGTCCTTTCGGCGGTTTTGACATGCCCATACAATATGAGGGCATTGTCGAGGAGCATAATGCCGTGCGTCATGCCTGCGGCATTTTTGACGTGTCACACATGGGCGAAGTCTTTGTGTCGGGTCCCGGTGCCACCGACTTTGTCAATCACATCTTTACCAACGACGTGCGCGGTGTCGAAGCGGGTAAATGCCTCTACGGCATGATGCTTCATCCTGATGGCGGCACGGTCGACGACCTCCTGGTCTATGTGCGCGGCGACAACGATTTCCTTCTCGTAATCAACGCCGCCAATATCGACAAGGATGTCGACTGGATACGTCGCAACGCCGCCGGATATGATGTGGTTGTCGACCATCAGAGCGACAACATCGGAGAAATCGCCGTGCAGGGCCCGCTGGCCGAGACGATATTGCGCAAAGTGACAGGGCTCGACGAGATTGCCGGCCTCACATTCTACACTTTCGGAAATTACACCATATACGGCAATGCCGATGTAATTATCTCACGCACAGGTTATACCGGCGAGGACGGTTTTGAAATCTATGCCCCGCGCGAGATTACACGCATGCTTTGGGACGATTTGCTCGAAGCCGGAGCAAAACCGTGCGGCCTCGGATGCCGCGACACCCTGCGTTTTGAGGTCGGCCTCCCTCTCTACGGCGATGAGCTGGCCGACAATATCTCTCCCATAGAGGCGTCGCTCGGCATGTTCGTGAAAACCGACAGTCACGATTTCATCGGCCGCGATGCGGTGGCGGCGCAGAAAGCCTCAGGCGCGTCCCGCAAGCTCGTCGGACTCGAGATACTCGACAGAGCCATCGCACGCCATGGGGCGGAAGTGCTTGACGCCGACGACAACGTGATAGGCGCGGTCACTACCGGCTACCGGGGCATATCGGTCGACAAGAGCCTGGCCATGGCGCTGATTGACTCCAGCTATGCCGCTCTTGACACTCCGCTCCGCGTGAGAGTGCGCCGCAAAGTGTTTCCTGCAAAGGTAGTTCCCCGTAAATTCTACAAAAAAAGCTATAAAAAATAAATCAACACAGTCTGCTCAGTCAGACCACAAAAAAATAACAGCCATGAAAACTTATTTCACCCCCACGCACGAGTATCTTACCGTTGACGCCGATGGCAACGGACTTATAGGCATCACCGACTACGCTCAGAAAGCTCTCGGAAATGTCGTTTACGTAGATATGCCCGAAGTAGGCGATGAATTTTCGGAAGGCGACGATTTCGGCGCAATCGAAAGTGTAAAGGCGGCTTCCGATCTAATCATACCCGCAAGCGGCGAGGTAATCGAGGTCAACAGTGCGCTTGAAGACAATCCACGGCTCATCAATGAAGATGCAATGGCAAACTGGATTATAAAGATACGTTTGACTGATCCCGCCGAGCTTGACTCTCTGATGGACTTCGACGTCTATATGAATTATCTTGCTTCCGACCCGCATTAAGTAAATAACTGCTTTGATATTATGAGTCACAGATATTTTCCCCATACCGAGGAAGATAAGCGGGTTATGCTCGAAAAATGCGGTGTTGACAGCATCGACGAGCTCTTCGCCGACATCCCCGCGCAGCTCAGGCTGAGCCGTCCCTACGCGCTCGGAAAACCTATGAGCGAGGTCGAGGTGCGCGCTTTTTTCCGCTCTCTCACCGACAGTTGCAGCCGCCTTGCATGCTTTGCCGGCAACGGACATTACGACCGCTACGCCCCCGCTGTAATCCCGCATATTCTCTCACGCAGCGAATTTCTCACCTCATATACCCCCTATCAGCCTGAAATATCGCAGGGCACACTGCAATATATCTTTGAGTATCAGACAATGATGGCGCGCCTCACCGGCATGGAGATATCAAATGCATCGCTCTACGACGGCGCCACCGCCACCGCCGAGGCCATGTTTCTTGCTGCCGCCAACTCACGCAAGCGTCAGCGGGTGGCCTATTCCGCCACTCTCAGTGACGCGGTGAAAGAAACCATTCGTACATACGCGCGCTATCACGGCACTGATATCGTGGAAATTCCTGAAGCTGACGGTGTTACCTCTGTCGATGCTCTCACGTCGCTCCTTTCCGACGGCAATATCGGCGGTGTCATTCTTCCGCAGCCCAACAGACACGGCATCGTGGAGGATTTCACCGGTCTGGCCGAAATGATACACGGCGCGGGCGCTCTGTTGATAATCAACAGTATAGCCATCGACCTCGCCACGTTGCGCTCTCCCGGAGAATGGGGCGCGGATATCGCCGTTGGCGACGCGCAGTCGCTCGGCATACCGTTGAGTTTCGGCGGCCCGTATCTGGGCTATATCGCAGCGTCGAAATCTTTGATGCGCAAGCTGCCCGGACGTATCGTCGGCGCTACTGCAGATGCCTCCGGACAGCGCACATTCGTGCTCACACTTCAGGCTCGCGAGCAGCATATACGCCGCGAGAAGGCTACGTCAAACATCTGTTCGAACCAGGGGCTGATGGCGCTCTATGTCACAATCTACATGTCGCTTATGGGCGACGACGGATTGCGTCAGGCCAACAGTCTTGGCGCCGCCGGTGCCCACTGGCTCGCGCGTGAGCTCGAGCTTACCGGAAAGATGCGTCTTACATATCCCGGTCGGCCGTTCCTCAATGAATTCGAAATGACGACATCGGTCGATGCCGGAGAAATCATTGACGCTCTTGCCGGAGCCGGTATTCTCGCCGGAGTGGCCACCGCTCCCGACCGACTGCTCATCGCCGTGACAGAAATGCGCACGCCCGAGGAGTTAAACCGTTATGTCGAAACCGTTAAAGCCTTGCAGTCATGAATAATAAACTCTACGATAAACTCATCTTCGAGCTGTCGCGACAGGGGCGCCGCGGTTACTCGCTTCCCGACCGACATTTTCCCGATGCAATAGCCTCTCTTCCCGACGCTTTGCTGCGCAAGTCAGATATCGGGCTGCCTCAGGCTGATGAACTGACGGTGGTGCGCCATTACACCAATATGTCGACCAACAACTTCGGTGTCGACACCGGATTTTATCCGCTCGGGTCGTGCACCATGAAGTATAATCCGAAAATCAACGAAGAGATGGCCTCCGATCCGGTCATAGCCTCTCTGCATCCCGACACTCCGGTGCGTTACTGTCAGGGGGCGCTTGCCATATACCATTCTTTGGCCGAGGCTCTTGCAGAAATCGGAGGAATGGCTGAGTTCACTCTAAATCCCTACGCCGGCGCCCACGGCGAGCTTACCGGCCTGATGCTCTGCCGCGCATGGCATGACTCACGTGGCGACCGCAGACGCACGAAAGTGATAATACCGGATTCGGCTCATGGCACAAATCCCGCGTCGGCTGCCGTGGCCGGACTTCAGGTGGTGCCCGTCCGCAGTCTGCCTGACGGCACTGTCGACGTGGAGGCTCTCGCTCCGTTGCTCGACGACACAGTTGCCGCGATGATGATGACAAACCCCAACACTCTTGGCATTTTCGAACGTCAGATACCTGAAATAGCCCGTATGGTGCATGATGCCGGCGCGCTTCTTTACTACGACGGAGCCAATCTAAACCCGATGCTCGGCATAGCGCGTCCGGGCGACATGGGCTTCGATATAATGCATATCAACCTGCACAAGACTTTTTCCACACCTCACGGCGGCGGTGGCCCCGGCTCCGGTCCGGTGGGCGTGCGCAAAGGGCTTGAGCATCTGCTTCCCAACCCGCGTGTCATTAAGAAAACCGACGGCACTTACGATATCATATCGTCGCCCGACGCGATGGGACGCGTAAGTTCGACGCTCGGCAATTTCGCGGTTGTGGTGCGCGCTTTGAGCTATATACTCTCGCTCGGAGCCGACGGTCTGATGGAGGCCGGCGGTCTTGCCACCCTCAATGCCAACTATATCAAGGAATCGCTGCGTGACCTTTACGAATTGCCGGTCGACACCGTATGCAAGCATGAGTTTGTGTTTGACGGCCTTAAGGACAAATCGACAGGCGTCACCACGCTCAATGTCGCCAAACGGCTCCTCGACTACGGTTTCCATGCTCCTACAATTTATTTTCCGCTCCTTTTCCACGAGTCGCTGATGATAGAGCCGACGGAGACCGAGAGCCTCGACACCATCGACAGCTTCATATCGGCCATGCGTGACATCGCTCTCGAGGCTGCATCTGACCCTGAAATGGTGAAATCTGCGCCGCACACCACACCCGTGCGACGTCCCGACGACACGGATGCCGCCCTTCATCCGCGCCTGACATTCGATGAATTGTAAACACTTATTGACATGAAATATATCATAATAGGAGCCGGCCCCGGCGGTTACGAACTTGCGGCGATGCTCTCCCGTCAGTCTCACGATGTGACTCTTGTCGAGCGCGACCGTCTCGGCGGCACTTGCCTTAACCGGGGCTGTATCCCGACTAAAGTAATGGCTCATGCGGCGTCGCTGGCAAGAAGTGCGGCGTCGGCTTCTGACTATGGCATCGGACTGACAGTCACGGGAATTGATTTTTCCGCTCTGCGCAAGCGCCGTGATGTGATTGTCGACACTCTGCGTCAGAACGTCGGGATGCTTCTTTCCGGGGTCAATGTAGTCATAGGCGATGCCCGGTTTGTGGCGCCGAGGACGGTTGAGGTAAACGGCGAGTCGATGACTGCCGACCGCATAGTCATTGCTACAGGTTCGTCGGCCGCTTCGCTGCCTGTGCCGGGCGCTTATGAAGCTGTGTCTTCCGACGGATTGCTGTCGCTCGAGGCCGTGCCCGACTCTCTCGCCATAATAGGCGGCGGGGTCATCGGCCTGGAGTTTGCCTCGATATTCTCTGCTCTGGGCAGCCGCGTCACCGTAATTGAGTATTTCAAGGAGGTGCTTCCGCAGTTTGACAAGGACGTGGCGAAGCGTCTGCGCATGTCGATGACAGCGGCGGGCGTCACATTTGTCACAGGTGCGGAGGTCACTGCTATTGAGCCCGGTGCGGTACGTTACCGCGCAGGGACGAAGGAAGGTGTTGTTGAGGCATCGGTGACGGCGATGGCAGTCGGCAGGCGTCCCAATCTGCCTGGCGGCCTCGAAGTCGCCGGAGTGGAGACCGACCGCGGCGCGATAACTGTCGACCCGCGCACCATGCGCACTTCCGCCCCCGGAATATATGCCATCGGCGATGTCAACGGCATCTGCATGCTTGCCCACGCTGCTTCGGCGCAGGCACGCATCGTGGCCGGCGAGGATGTCGTCGCTTCGGTGGTGCCGTCGGTTGTGTTCACTTCGCCGGAGGCTTCGATGGTCGGCATGACCGAGCAGCAGTGCAAGGAAGCCGGTATTGCATGCCGTACGGCCAAAGTGCCGTTCCGGGGCAATGGCAAAGCTGTGACTATCGGCGAGACCGACGGTATGGTGAAACTGATAGCTGAGGCTGAAACCGGCAATATTCTCGGCTGCCAGATAGTCGGTCCCCATGCCGCCGACCTGATAGAGGAGGTGGCCGTGGCGATGGCCAACGGGCTGACGGCGGCTGCGCTGACACGCACAATCCACCCTCACCCCACACTCTGCGAGGCTATAAAGGCGGCTGCGATGATGTTGAAATAATGCTTAAAATCATGATAGAGGAAATATTACGTCATAACAGGAAATTTGTAGAGGAGAAAGGTTACGAACCGTTCATAACCAATAAATATCCCGACAAGAAAATCGCTATCCTTTCATGCATGGATACGCGTCTCACCGAACTGCTACCGGCAGCGCTCGGCATAAAGAACGGCGATGTGAAACTGATAAAAAATGCCGGCGGCATCATTTCGCACCCCTTCGGGTCGGTGATACGTTCGCTTATGGTCGCTATCTATGAACTGCATGTCGAAGAAGTGATGGTGGTGGCTCACAGTGATTGCGGTGCCTGCCACATGAGCGCAGAGTCAATGATAAGCCACATGCTTCAGCGGGGCATCAGGCAGGAGACTATCGACATGATACGTTTCTGCGGCATTGACTTCGAGAAATGGCTCTACGGTTTCGGCGACACGCACAAGAGCGTAATCGACACCGTGACTGCCATCCGCAACCATCCGCTCATCCCGCACGATATCTCGATACGCGGCTTCATAATCGACTCCACTACCGGTGCCCTGACCGAAGTGGATTGCTAAGAAATATGCAGATAAAACTTAGTGGGTGTATCATAACAAAATAAAAAACTCAGTTGAAAATTTTGTTATGATACACCCACTTGCCATTTTTCATCAATGGGCATTGCACTTCATATTGTAGGGACGCACGGCTCGTGCGTCCGATATTATCACCTGACAATCTGCGTGTTAGCGGACGCACGAGCCGTGCGTCCCTACAAGCATGAGGCTTTTTTCAGAGTCGGCAGAGCCTGGTAGCGACAGTGCGGGGGAATATATTACCCCCCCCATTTAACAACCGCTTTTTACACTGATTTCCTTATTTCTTTTCGTAGAAGTTGCCGAGTCTGAACCCGAGCGGTCGAAGCCGCAGGCAGTTGAGCAACTGCCCTCCCATCAGTATTAGCACGGCCGAAGTCGGCAGCATCAGTCGCCCGAAGTCATTTTGCGCGTAAAGAAACAACGACAGCAGACTGCCTCCGCCTATCATCAGCGTTAAGAAGTTGATAATGGAGAATTTCCGGCATTTTATCCATGCCGTGACAAACAATATCGAATAACACAGCACGACCAGATAGTTGCATGCGTTTTTCAACGGACCCATCGATACGAGGCTGTCTCCAATGCGTCTGAAGATATACTTATACCATATTTCGGGATAGTTTTTTTTCATGGCCATGGCGTAATCGTTCATCTCCCTGTAAGTCAATATGCCGGTTTTCTCTAACTCAGTTATTTCCGACCATAGTTTCAAAAGATACTCGCGCGACAGGCAGTCACCTTCCTTATGGTAGCGGCGCATCAGTTCCACAGCCTCAGGCTTGTCGGGCAGAAGTTCGGGAAATATGTCATTGTATTGGCGCGCCATATAGTAGTTGTTGTATACCGAAACAACAGAGATTGTGTCAAAACCGGTGAGACGCTCCATTTCATCGACATATAACTTGTAGACCGTTCCGACAGGTATCAGCGTAAGCAACAGCAGCAAGCCCTGTCTGCGATACTGTTTGACAAACACTCCTGCCAGCGCCAACCCCACTATTGCCAGCGCCAGTATCAGCAGCGACGGGCGCAGCATTATCTCCGCTACGGTCAGCAGCGATATGGCAATGCCATAGCTCAGGCGTGCGCGCTGCATGAAACGCCACACGCAATACATCCAGAGCGCAGTCAGGCTGAAACCAAGAGCTTCGGTGCCCATCAGCGACAATGTATTTAATATCGGATAGAAAAGAAAATACAGGAATACGGTGAACCATGCCACACGTCGGTTGGATATGATGCCGAGTGCCATGCGGCTGAATGCGATGCCGCATGCATAAAATACGATGATCTGGACTATTGTCGGCAACAGCCCCCAGTGGTCGGCTCCGAAAAGCATGCGACCCGTGCCGATCAATATCGGATAGACAGGCGTACGGAAAATGTCGATTTCACCGTAACGGTAGCAATCGTTCCAGGCGCTTATATATGACGGCGTGTCAGAGTTACAGTTGGTTGTCCCTCTGACGCATATAATGACGGCAAGCATCAGCAGACTCAGCGCTATCGCCACGCAAAGCGGATTGAAACCGCGCAGATATTCAAGTAGGGCTGTCGTTTTCTTTTTCATGTCAGGCATTTGCTACAAGATAGGTGATATAGGCTACGTAGCACAGAGCGAACACCGTGCCCTCTGCGCGCGTGATGGTGCGCTTGCCGAAAAGCCAGCCGCATGCCAGAAACATCACTGATGCTCCGGTCAGCGTGAGCAGGTCGGTGTTGCCGATGGTGCCGAATGCCACGGGATGAATAGTCGCTGTGGTGCCGAGCACAAGAAATATGTTGAAAATGTTCGAGCCTATGACATTGCCTACCGCCATCGACGTGCGTCCCTTGCGTGCCGCTACAATCGAAGTGGCAAGCTCGGGCAGCGATGACCCGGCGGCAGCTATCGTCAGGCCGATTACGGCGTCGCTGATACCCATCATCGATGCTATGCCCGACGCTCCGGCAACGAAACGGTCGCCGCCGACCACGAGCATTGCCAGGCCGCCGATGACCCAAAGCACGGCCTTGAGAGGGCGGAACTGACCCTTGCCGGCGGCATTCACTCCGACAGGCTCGTCGGCCGTGGCGCTTTTCGCCGTGGCGAAAGTATACCACATGAAGATGCCGAAGAAGATGAGCAGCAGCAGACCGTCGGCGCGTGACAGCACTGAAGCGCTTTCGCCGTCAAGCAGTCCGGTATTGCCCATTATGAGTATTACAAGCGAGGATATCAGCACCATCGGCACCTCGTGCGTCATCACCGACCGCTCTATGACGATAGGGCGCACCATTGCCGTGATGCCTATTATGGCGAGTATGTTGAATATGTTGGAGCCCACGATGTTGCCTATGGCGAGTCCGGGATTGCCTTTTGCCGCCGACAGCACCGAGATGACGAGCTCCGGGGTGGAGGTGCCGAATGCCACCACCGTCAGGCCTACCACAAGGTCGGAGATGCCGAAACGCCGGGCAAGCGCCGACGCGCCGTCGGTCAGGGCGTTGGCTCCGACGAGTATGAGCACCAGACCGGCTACGAGATATACGATGTCAAGAATCATACGGGCCGATTGTTTATTGTCCGGACTGTGTTTTCGGTTTCGCCGGATGCCAGCAGATGTCGGCCACTCCCGCAATATGGTTGCAGTGGCGACTGAGTATGAAGAGATAGTCGCTCAGACGGTTGATATATTTTATCACGGCCGCGTCGACGCAGTGCTGAGCCGTGTTCCCTTCGTCATCGGCATGCTCGGCCAGATAGTCGTTGAATGCCAGTATGCGTCGCTCGGCGCGACGGGCCACTGCACGCGCCACATGGGCTGCGGCAGCCGATGGAGCGCCCTGCGGCAGAACGAATGAGCGCAGTTGCGGCACTTCACTGTCATAGAGGTCGATGGCATGTTCGAGAGCCTCCAGCGAGCCGTCGAGACTCGGTGTCAGACGTTCCGACATCTCGGCGTTGCCCGATGCCAGATAGCTGCCGATGTCAAACAGGCGCGCCTGTATGTCGGTGAGAAGCTCGCGGTCATAGCCGGTGAGCGGTTCGGTGGCGATGAGCACTCCGACAAACGAGTTTAGTTCGTCGACTGTGCCGTAGGCTTCGATGCGCACGCTGTTTTTGGCGAGGCGTGTTCCGTCGACAAGCGATGTCATCCCCTTGTCACCGGTGCGTGTATAGATGGGTGATTTTTTCATTGTTCGTTCTTTTCCGGTTTTATTTCGGTCACGCCGATAAGTTCGAGACGCGTCGCGCTTTTCTTGAGTATCTCGAAGCGCAGGTTTTCGAGTATAATTACCTCGCCCTGCTCCGGTATGGCTCCCGTGGTGTGGAGTATGTAGCCCATGAGGGTCTGATATTCGTCATCTTCGGGTATGTCGAGATGGAATGTGTCGTTGAGTGTGGTGATTTCTATTCGGCCGGAGAACTCGTAAGAGCCGTCGGGAAGCCGGCGTGCGGTGAGGCGTGCGTGGTCATGCTCGTCCTGGATATCGCCGAATATCTCTTCGACAAGGTCTTCGAGGGTCACCATTCCCGATGTGCCGCCGAACTCGTCTACGACAATCGCTATGGAGCGCTTTTCAGAAAGCAGACGTCGCATCATCTTGTTGGCAAGCACCGTTTCGGGAGCATAGATTACCTCTTTGAGGCGTGTGCGCCAGTCGATGTCGGTGTGAAACAGCTCGGATACGTGGATATAACCGAGTATGTTGTCGATATCTTCCTTGTAGACAATGAGTTTGGAGCGCCCTGACGATGTGAACAGGCGGCATAGCTCCTCGCGGTCGACGCGGTCGATGTCGACTGCGAAAATCTCGTTGCGAGGTGTCATGCAGTCACGCAGATGAGTGTTGGAGAAGTCGAGCGCGTTGTGAAATATCTTGACTTCGTTTTCTACGGTCTCTTTCTTCTCCTCCACATCGTCGATTGTGCGTTCGAGATACTGGTTGAGGTCGCCCACTGACAGCAGCCCCGACGCGGCCTGCTCGTCGCTGACACCAAACAGTTTCATCATCGCTCTCGACAGCCATGTCGTGAACAGCGATATCGGATAGAGCAGGGCATAGATTGCCATCATCGGCAACGCGAAAAACTTGATTGACGCGTTGGGATTGATGCGGAAAATCGTCTTGGGGAAAAACTCGCCGGCAAGAAGTATCACTCCGGTCGACACGAGAGTCTGTATCAGAAGCACCGGAAATTCGCCCACTCCGGCCTCGACAAGCGGCTCTTCGAGAAACTTGGCGAACCCCATGCCGTAGATTACCAGCGCTATGTTGTTGCCGACAAGGATGGTGGAGATGAAAAATTCGGGATGGCGGTAAAAGATGTTGAGCGCTCGGCTGATAGGTCCTCCCTTTTTTACGTCAAGCTCTGTGCGCACGCGGTCGGAAGTGACGTATGCAATCTCGACGCCTGAAAAGAGGGCCGAGAATATAAGTGAGATTAATGTTATTACTATCCAGATGACCATATACTGTGTTATTTCTTTTTGGCAGGGGCGGGGTGTGCTTTTTCTGTCGTCAGCGATACCTCTTCAGCGGGGCGGAGACGTTCGACGCGTCCGGGGTCGGCGTATGCCGGTGTCAGCCGCTGCGGGTCGTTCCGGCGTGAGTTGTGGCTGCCGGGCACATGTCCGCCGGGTGTCGTGGCGGCAGGAGCGGAGGGCGCGGGCGCGTATCCTTCGCGCGGACGTGGCGGACGTCGGCGCGCCACTCCCGTAGCCATAGAGTCGGCGGGGGCGGCCGCGCTGTCGGCCGGAGCCGCGGCGTCGCGGTCGCGGTTGAGTTCGCTTGCCGGTATTATCATTGTGGGGCGGTTGACAACATAGTCGGTGATGCGTTCGTCTGACACAAATCCGTATCCCTCGATGATGCGTTCCGACTTCTCGATATGTATGAACGAGTCGGAATACATCTTGTGGTCGGCGGTGTCCCAGAAGAGGTGCTGCGTCATGAAGCGGTCGCCATATTCGTTGTTGATGCGCACATTGCCTACGAGTTCCCACAGCTTCTGCACGCTCAGATAGACTGCCGAGTCGCATTCGAATGTGGCGATGACGGCCATGTCGTTGTCAAATTTCTCTCCGTAAAGCCCCTCGGGAAATTTCCAGTTGGGCTCTTTTGCCTCGTCAAACACATACCATTGCGTCGTCTCGATGTAGTAGCGTGTGTAACCGGAGTCAGACACGTAGGATGTGGCGTCGGAGGTATACATTGTCGGCGTTGTCTCCGGGTCGTAGTCAATCGGAGCCACATTTTCCTGCTCCTTTTTGCCTGTGGCAATCATGGCGCCGATGACGGCACCCGTGATTATCAGTGCCCACCAGCGCTTTTTCTGCGGCAGAAATTTCTTGAATGATTTCGACATGAGGCTGTTGGATTGACTGCGCCCGGGGCGGCATCATGCCGTGCGCGATGCCGCCCCGCGGAGCGTTTGTTACTGTATCTTGTTCTGCCAGAACCAGAGCTCGTTGAAGTTGATGCCCAGGGTGACCTGGAAATAATTTTCTGTCACGAGTTTGACCGGCGACGACTGCCTGTGTCGATACTCGAAGCCGAGATTGACCACAGTTTTTGTCAGACGGCTGATAGGAGTCGGGAGTCCGAATCCGAACGATATGCCGATGTCCTTGACGTTGTTGTCGCCGACCATGATATAGTCGCGGTTGTAGAGCGCGCCGACGCGGTAGCGCACGCGCTTGAGATAGCTTCCGCGGGGGTCGGGCGTATATTGCAGACCGAGGTTTACTTTCCAGCGGTTGTCAAATTTTGATGGCTCGAAGCCTTCGAGCGCGCCGGCTTTGGCGTCGCGCCACGGCTGGTAGGTGAAGTCGACTTCGGCCATGACACGGTTGTTCCACTGATAGTTGAGACCGATGCCGTAGGTGGCCGGTCGTGAGTATTTGCCTTTGAGATGGGTGTAGCCCACGGTGTCGGGCTTGTTGGTAGTGGTGGTGACATCGTAATAGACGCCGTAGGTCTTGCCGCGGAAATCCTTTCCGGGTGAGTAGACGACACCAAGGGTGGCGCGGTGTTTCGAGCCGATATTGACCGAATACTGCGCTCCGAAGCGAAGGTCGTAGTCACGCACTTCAAGCACTTTCTCAAACAGTGTGGTCGAAGAGTTGTCGGTGGTCAGATATGTGTCGTTGATAAGGTTGCCGAACAGATATGACACGTTGGCACCGATTGTGAAGCCCTTGAACGGCCGAGCGCTCACTCCAACATACAGCTCGTTGATTGCTCCCTGACCCTGATGTGCTTCCTCGCCGTTGACTATCTCTTCGCCGAATGCATAGCCGGTTTCGGAGTAGGGGAGGAAACCTACGCTTCCGCCCATGTATTTGCCAAGCGGAAACTGTATCGACAGGTAGTCGAGGCCTCCGGTGAGCTTGTTGCCCGATTCGTTGCCCTGCTTGAGGCTTACGCTTTTCAGGTCGACGCCCATGTCAAACAGGAATGTCAGGGTGTCGATTGCGGCGTATGACGCAGGGTTCATCGAGTTGATCTGTCGTCCGTTGTTCATGGCGTAGCCTATGCCTCCCATGGCGCGCTGCGTCGACGAGGCATGGTCGTTTAGTATGCCGTAGCCGAAGCGTGAATAGGGCGACACTACATTGTTTTGTGCCGACACTGACGGCGCGCAGAGTGATATCAGCGCCATTGCGACGGCCATAAATACCGTATTAATGCGGATTGGTTTCATTATATTGTAATATTCTGTTAAGACCTCTGTTTACAAGTAACGGGCAAAGTCTTGCGTCGAAGTCAAGAGCTTTTGCCACTTTTTCGCTCCAGCCGCCGGTGAGCAGCGTGAGCCCGTCGCTGTCGAGCAGCGAATGATAATATGACACCTCGGCCACCACTCCGTAGAATGCGCCTGAACGCATTGCCGTGTCGGTCGAAATGCCCCATTGAGGGGTGTCGCCGGTGCTGGCTACCTGTGGAAGCGCCTTGGTGAATGTGTGCATGGCGCGCAGACGCATGCCTATGCCGGGGGCGATGTTGCCGCCGACGAAATTTCCATCGGTGTCGATGCGGTCGTAGGTGACGCATGTGCCGATATCGGCTATAAGCAGCTCCCTGCCGGGATAGAGCGTGTGGGCGCCTACGGCGGCCGCTATGCGGTCGACGCCGAGTGTATGCGGTGTCGCATACATGTTGCCGATGGGTATCGGGGTCGTTGCGCTGAGCGTCAGGAGTTTTATTCCCCTCTGCTCAAGCATCTCCCCGAGCCCTTCCACCGGGCCTGCCACCGAACAGATTGCAGCGCGGTCAAACGTCAGTTCGCTTATGGCACGGAGCAATGTCGCATTGTCGGCATTGAAAAGGGTCGATGTCGATGTCGGCTCGGTGCCTTCCCAGAGCGCCAGTTTTGTGGTGGTGTTGCCTCGGTCTATTGTGAGATTTATCATTGATGTTTCCGGTTTTGGCCGCCCGGCGGCGGGTTGTGAGCCGGCACCCTTGCTGCGGATGGCCGGTGTTGAATGTGACAAATTCAAATTCAACCGACAAAGTTAATAAATTGATTAATACCTTTTCAAAAAAAATCGTTAATAATATCAAAGTTCATATATTTGTCCCGATTTGTCGCGCCTGACACCGCTTCGGCCGCGCTCCGGGAGGCTTTTTTATTGCATGTTAGGGAATTTTTGTCGGGGTTTAGGAAAAAAGTTAACGTAACTTGTTGTATCTTTGTAGGATATTTCCGTTTGCAGGTCAATAGAGATTATTGGCGGAGCGGATTTCTGTTTTAAAATAAAAAAATTACAAAATGACATTTGAAGAATTAGGAGTAAGCGAACCGCTATTGAAGGCTGTCGAGGAACTGGGTTTTGAACAGCCGATGCCTGTGCAGGCGCAGGTGATACCGCATCTGCTGAGTAGAGAGGGAGACGTTGTGGCGCTTGCTCAGACAGGAACAGGCAAGACGGCCGCTTTCGGGCTGCCGGTGCTGCAGCGCATAGATCAGAAAAATCATTCGCCGCAGGCGCTCATCCTTGCACCTACCCGCGAGCTTTGCCTTCAGATAGCATCTGACCTGGCTGATTTTTCCAAATATCTTCCCGATGTCAGAGTGCTTCCCGTTTATGGCGGCTCGAGCATCGAGAGCCAGATACGCTCGCTGCGCGGCGGAGTGCAGATCATCGTGGCGACTCCGGGTCGTCTGATCGACCTTATCAACCGCGGAGTGGCTAAGCTCGGCGATGTGCACACCGTAATCCTCGACGAGGCCGACGAGATGCTCAACATGGGCTTTCTTGACTCGATCAATGAAATACTCGACCACGTGCCGTCGGAGCGCAAGATGCTCATGTTCTCGGCCACGATGCCTGCCGAAATCGGACGCATCGCAAAAAAATACATGCATGACCCCGTGGAGTTTGTGGTTGGCACGCGCAACGAAGGCGCCACCAATGTCAAGCATATATACTATATGGTCAATGCCCGCGACAAATATCTCGCGCTCAAGCGCATTGTCGACTATTCTCCCAATATCTACGGCATCATCTTCTGCCGCACGCGACGCGACACACAGGAGATTGCCGACCGGCTCTGTCAGGAAGGTTATAACGCCGAGGCGCTTCACGGCGACCTCTCGCAGCAGCAGCGCGATATCGTGATGAAGAAATTCCGCGACCGCGTGGTGCGCATACTCGTGGCAACCGACGTGGCTGCCCGAGGCCTTGATGTCGACGACCTCACTCATGTAATCAACTACGGTCTGCCCGAAGACACCGCCGTATACACCCATCGCTCCGGCCGTACGGGCCGCGCAGGCAAGACCGGTGTCTCCATCGCCATAATCCACTCCCGCGAAAAAGGCCGGCTGCGTGAAATAGAGCGCATCATCGGCAAGAAATTCGAGCGCAAGGAGGTGCCCACCCCCGAGCAGATTATCGAGAAGCAGCTTTATTCGCTTGCCGACCGCATAGAGAAGGTGCAGGTCAACGACGCCGAGATGGAGCGTTATCTCCCCGGTGTGATAAAGAAACTCGGCTGGCTTTCGGCCGACGACCTCATTCGCCGCGTGCTGTCGCTTGAGTTCCAGCGTCTGCTCGATTATTACAAAGATGCTCCCGCAATCGATTTCATCGACGAGAAGCCGGCGAAAAAAGAGCGCAAGGAGAAAGAGAAGTCAGCGCCCCGCACTGACAAGGAGAAAGACCGCCGCACCGCCGAAAAGGGTATGGAACGCATATATGTCAATCTTGGCAAGAACGACGGTTTCTATGCCGGAAATCTCATTGACATGCTCAACAAGAACATCGAAGGAGCGCGTGTCGACGTCGGCCGTATCGACCTCATGCCGGGATATTCACTGTTTGACATAAAGAAAAAAGACGCCCAGAGGGTGGTGCACTCGCTCAAAGGGCTCGATTTCATGGGAAAACGCGTTTACAGCGAGATTGCAGAGGCCGACAAAGACTATGCCCGCGCAGCCACCCGCAAAGCCCGTGAAAACCGTTCGGGCGATTTCGACAGCCAGTTCTTCGACCGTAAGGCGAGAGGCGCCGGCCGGAAATCACGTAAAAAATAACTATATCTATAATAAAGTCACGATCTATAATGAAGTCACGGATTATATCTTCTCTGATTGCCCTTGCGGGCATTGCGACAATGACGGCGCAGATGACGCCGCGCAGCGTTGTGACTACCGCGCCTGAAAAGGTGCTTCTCACCATTGACGCGTCGACTCTTCTCGATATGCTCGACTACTATGAGAGCGGTGTGGCGCGAACGGTAAAAAACAAGATGGGAGAGGATGCGGTGATTACCGAGATGACGGAGTCGACGATAACACTCTCTACCGGCGAGGCTCATAACATCTCGTTCGCCATACTTCCCTACGGCAAGTCGTCGATTATCATGACCGTCGACCGTGTAGAGACTCCCGCCACCGACGCTACGGTAAGCTTCTATGACTCGCGTTGGAACAAAATGGACTCCCGTCGTATTCTGCGCGAGCCATCGCTTGCCGACTGGACCGGCAAAATCCCTGCCGACAGCATGCGTGAGATCGAAAACGCTCTGCCGTTTCTGATGGTCGACGCGCGATATAATCCCGAGACTTCAACACTGACCTTCGAGCCTCAGACCGGCGATTACATATCGGTGGAAAACTCCGATAAGGTGAGGGCTGCCCTTGCCCCGAGGCTCGACTACGTGTGGACAGGCCGTTCATTCAAACCGGTCAGACGATGAAACGCGACATAGGCAACGCTCTGCCCGGCACTGAGGAGCAAACGGACGGAAAGTCGATGACTATATCACAGCTCTGCGCCACCTTGCAGAAACTTGTCAAGGTGCCGCAGGTCACTGATGTGTGGGTTGTCGGCGAGCTATCCGACTTCGGTCTCAGAGGCGGACACTGCTACGCTGACCTTGTCGAGAAAGATGACGACGGGAAGCCGGTTGCAAAAATCCCGCTGCGCATCTGGAATTATCTTTTCAACAGCCTTAACGCCAAGTTTATGAGCGGAACCGGGCAACCGCTGTCGACAGGCATCAAGGTCAAGGTGTGCGTGGCTCCGAGCATACACAAACTCTACGGTCTGTCGGTCATCGCCTCGGATATAGATCCGGCCTACACGATGGGCGATCTGATGCGCCGTCGTCAGGAAATCATCGACCGTCTGACCCGCGAAGGTATTATCGAGCTCAACCGGCGTCTGGCGTGGACTGATGTGCCGACACGGCTGGCGGTGATATCATCGCCGTCGGCGGCGGGCTACGGCGATTTCCTCAATCAGCTTTTCGGCAATGAGGCGCACATCCGCTTTACGGTAAAACTGTTCGAGGCCATGATGCAGGGGGAGAAAGCCCGTCCGACCATCCTCGCGGCTCTTGAGCGCATCGCCGCCGAGGCCGACCGATGGGACGGTGTTGTAATCATACGTGGTGGCGGAGCGTCGCTCGACCTGCAGTGCTTCGAGGACTATGAGCTTGCGGCGGCTGTGGCCCGATTCCCGCTGCCGGTGATGATAGGCATAGGCCACGAGCGCGACATCACTGTGCTCGATTATGTCGCCAACCGCCGTGTCAAGACACCTACGGCAGCCGCCGAGTGGTTTGTCAAGCGTGGCGAGTCGCTTCTCAACCGTCTAAACTCCATCGGCAGCGCTCTCCTGCAGCGAGCCTCTGATATCATGGCGGCCGAAAAGGAGCAGCTGAGCTATTTCGAAGGCGTCATCTCGGTGTTTCCGCTCAATGCCGTGCGTCATGCCGACTCAAAGCTTGTCAACAGTATAAACTCGCTCTCCAACATTACCACCCGCCGTATCATTCCGGCACTTGAGAAAATCAACGCAATGCAGACGCAGATAGAGCATGCCGCGCAGTCGGTGCTGACCATGCAGCGCGACAGACTTAATGCTGACGAACGCCTGCTGAAGGCACTCTCTCCGCAGGCAGTGCTTGCCCGCGGATATTCAGTCACACGCTGCAACGGCCGCATACTCACTGACGCCGCGACTGTTGAAAACGGCGCGCAGCTGACAACACAACTCGCCTGTGGCGAAATAACATCGATAGTAAAATAACATGAATATTGCAATATGGAAATATCGAATACCAGCGTAAAGGAAATGTCATATCGTGAGGCTGTCAACGAACTTGACACCATACTGCGCGAAATGCAGAGCGACAACTGCGACATCGACCGCCTGTCGGCCATGACACGCCGCGCTACCGAGCTTATTGCCGAATGCCGCAGCCGCCTGACCGCCACCGACGAAGAGCTGCGCAATATCCTCGCCTCCCTCGCTCCAAAGTCATAAACATTACCGCAGCCCCGGCCTGCAAAAGTCCGACAAGTCCGACCGGTCGGACTTGTCAGACGACACTATATTAATCGCTATTTCCACTTTATGCGGTAGCAATAAGGCTCTGACATAGAGCGCCCCTTTATGTTGACATCGCCTGCGCCGTAGAGATAGG
Organism: uncultured Muribaculaceae bacterium; assembly: GCA_947174275.1. Lineage (GTDB taxonomy): Bacteria > Bacteroidota > Bacteroidia > Bacteroidales > Muribaculaceae > JAGBWK01. The sequence goes on along the minus strand of CAMWIJ010000002.1, from coordinate 40,557 downwards.
CCGGCTTGCCGTCAATTTTCAGTATCGCGGGACGCTCCATCTTGCCCGAATAGCAGCGGATGAACAGATTGGGCGTCGCCAGCAGCGAATCGCGGTCGGCGGGTGTGCCCCAATAGTCGAAAAGTGTGCCCAACGCTATTTTTGCGTCGGAAAGGTTGAATTTAAGTCCGTCGGCCGACTCCCATAAAATCAGGTATCCGAAGCCGCCGGTGTTTCCCCCGAGGTTGTCGGTGGTGAGCAGATAATACTTGCCGTCCATCTCAAATGCCTGCGCATCCTCAAGATATGACACGTTGTCGGTGATAGGGGCGTCGCACATCGTGTAGGGGCCTTCGAGCGAGTCTGACACGGCGTAGCCGTATTTGGCATCCATGTGGTTTGGAGTCCCGCTTTTGAAGTAGATATAATATTTGCCGTCGATTTTCAGGAATGCCGGATTGTCGGTGCCTATACTTGTCTGCGAGCCGTAGGTCCAGTGAGAAGGGTCATTGGATGTCTCTACCATTATGCCGTCGTTGCTGCCTGCGAAACGCCACGGGCCGTACACTGAGTCGGCTGTCATCATGCCTATACGCTGTCCGGTTTTGCCTGTGGGATTTTGGGCAATGTAAAGGAGCACATATTTGCCGTCGACATATTCCAGTCGCGGATTGTGCGGGCCGGCCATTGTTGACGGGTCGGGAAACAGCGCGGTTTTTACGACTGATGAGACATATCTGAACGGTCCTTCCGGACGGTCGGCCACATAGTGGGCTATCTCGGCGTTTGGACCGTACCAGCCGTCCATGCCCTCTTCCACCGGCCATTGCGACACCATGGCGTGCACCTTGCCGTCGTCGGTGGCAAGCGGCGAGAAACACCATACGTAGTGCGTGGTGTCATCTATTACCGGACCGACAAACTCGGCAGTAAGCGCTGTGTTGGCATAAGGAAGTTTCAGTTCGGAGTTTTCGGCAGAGCGCAGTGATGTGCGCACAGTGCGTGATGAGCATGCGCAGAGAGCGCAAAGCGTTGCAATGGCAATGATTGGCAGTCGTTTCATGTTATCAGGATTATTTGTTAAGTTTGTCCGTAGCAAATTTAACGGATTTCCTGACTGCCCGGTAGGATATATACGCCAAAAATTATGAGATAAACGTCATCAGCTGGAGGATGCGGTGTTACAGTGCTTTTATCAGCAGTGCTGTCGCCTGTGTCGCTATCCCCTCCTTGCGCCCGGTGAAGCCGAGGCGTTCGGTTGTGGTGGCCTTGACCGACACGCGGTCGGGAGCAATCTTCATGTCATCGGCGAGTGTGGCTATCATCTGCGGGATGTGGGGCAGCAGTTTGGGCGCCTGCGCGATGATTGTCACATCGACATTTGATATCGAGTAGCCGCGCTCTTCGATCATGCTGACGACCTTGCGGAGAAGCACGCGCGAGTCGACGCCGCGATATTCTTCGGCTGTGTCAGGAAAGTGGTAACCAATGTCGCGCAGAGCGAGCGCGCCAAGCAGTGCGTCGCACAGGGCGTGTATTGCCACATCGGCGTCGCTGTGACCGAGCAGTCCGAGTTCGTAAGGTATTTTCACGCCGCAGAGCCATAGCTCGCGGTCGGGGGCGAAGCGGTGCACGTCAAATCCGTTGCCTGATCGTATATCCATATCTATCGGAGATTTTGTAACCGTCAATGATTATGCCGGATGCGAGTCGATTATCTGCGTTTGCCGAGTATCTCGCGCAGGCCGTCCATGTCAAATGTAAGCGAGAAGCGCAGTGTCTGGTCAAGCGGCGACTGCTGCGCGGTGGCTATCATGTAGGAGGCGTCGAGACGCAGCACATTGAGCGAGAAGCCGGCGCCTATGCCGAAATACTGGCGGTTGCCTTTATACTGGCTTTCGTGGTAATATCCGGCGCGCAGGAAAAACTGCTGGTTGTAGGAATATTCGGCGCCGAGCGAGTAGGTTATCTCGCGCAACTCCTCTTTGAAACCGCCGGGGGCGTCGGAAAATGACTTGAATATACCGGTGATGGGCGACATGTCCTGCCACTCCTGGAGTGCATCGAGATATTCGCGTTCGCCGTCGGTGTCGTCGGCATAGTCGCTTTCGCGCGGACGGGCCGGAACGAGAAGTTTGTTGAAATCGACCGAGAGAGCGAGGTTATGATAGTCGGCCAGTGGGAACATGAATGTGGTGCCGAGACGAAGGTTGGTGGGCAGAAACGCAGGGTCTTCGCCGTTGTTGTAGTTGACCTTCGTACCGATGTTGGATATGTTCCATCCCCAAGACCACTGGCATTCGCTTCGGCCCACGATAGGGTAGGTGGTGTAGTAGCCCGAGATGTCGGCCGAGAATGCCGATGCTCCGACGGTCTGGTCGCCGGCGTAGGAGTTGGAGAAGCCGAGGTCGGAATAGATGTAGCGGAACACTACTCCCATCGAGAATTTTTCCGACAGTTTGCGGGAATAACCGACGTCAAACGACAGTTCGTAGGGGTTGAGGCTCTGGGTGGCCACGCCTGAGGGGTCGTTGGTGTTGACCTCGCCGAGTGAGAAATATCGCAGCGATGCCGACACGGCCTGATTGTCGTTGGAACCGAGTTTCCAGTAGCCCGACACATCGGCAAGGAAGATGTCGTTGACAAGTTTGCGAAGCCACGGGGTGTAGCTCAGCGATACGGCAGCTTCGGAGTAGGCAAACGCATATTTCGACGGGTTCCAGAACTGGGAATAGGCGTCGGGGTCGGTGGCCGCGCCGATGTCGCCCATCGAGGCTCCTCGCGCGTCGGGAGCTATCGAGAGTGAGGTCACACCGGTCTCGATAGGGTTGAATTCGTTCTTGATATTGTCGTCGGCCTTTGCCCCGCTTGCCAGCATGAGGCATGCTGCGCCGATAATGGTCGGTTTGATGAGAGTTGTTTTCATATATTACTATAACTGCAAAACGGTAAATTTATTGTAACCGCGACGTTAAATTTTTGAAGGTTACGGGTTGTGGTTTCAAGCAGATAAAAGAACAAAGTCCGCCGGCGGTGTCGTGCGGCGGACTTTTTATATCAGATATGTGGCCGGGCGTCAGGGCTGCTGCACCACGATAATGTCGATTTTGGGAGTGTGGCCGTAGAGGTTGCCTCCCTTGCAGATGGCGTAGGCGCGATACACGCCGTCGCTCACGAGATTGCCTGACATGTCGGTCAGATCCCATTCGAAGGGGAAGCTGACATTGGCGCGGGTGTAGACCGTGTTGCCGGCTTCATCTTCGATGATGAGGCGTCCTGACGGAGTGTCGGTGAAGTTGTGCTGAAGCGACAGTGTGGCCTGTACGCGCGCCGGCTCTTCCTCGACGCTCAGTCGTGCGTTGGCGCCGGTGTTGTTGATTGTGAAATCGATGGTGCGTGAGGCGCTGTTGCCGGCGTTGTCAGAGATGTGGAGGGTCAGGGTGTGGCGTCCGTCGCTGAGCGATGTGAACGGATATTCGATTTCGATTGTGCCGTCGCCGTTGTCAGTAATCGCCGTTCCCACCACGGGATAATTCATGGTGTTGTCGATTGATATGCGGCAAGTGGGGCCTACAGTGCCTGTCGGGCTGTAGATGCCGCTCTCATTGTCGGTGACTGAGGCGTAGACAATGAAGTCCTGTCCGGTTATGTCGCCGTTGACAAAGTCGGGGCTGTCGATATAGAGCGAGGTTATTACAGGGGCCTCGGTGTCGTCAGGCGTCTCCGGCGCAAGGTCGGGGTCGCAGGCGAGTGACAGGGTGTAGGTGGTAGCTACCTCGCTGTTGTCGGGGAGCGCCGCTGTGATTGTGGCGCGGTTGAAGTCGCCTGTGCGCACGGGCATCGGGGGAGTGAAGCTGACAGTAAAGCGGCCGTCGGTCACAATGGCGTTGGCTTCGAGCAGCTGATCCTCGTCGGTAAACACCTGTTTGATAGTGTCATTCTCACCGAATGTCACGCATTTGCGGTCGATTGACGGCTCGTAGAGCGTAAGTATCACTTTGCCGTTGAACGAAGTCCAGGGCGAGCCTGCGTCTGACGGGTTTTGTATATAGCCGGTGATTGTATTTGCTTTGAGCGGTGTAATCTTGTGGCTTCCTTCGGTTTCGTCATAAGCTTCGCCGTTGACACTCTCGATTGTAATCTTATGTCCGGAGAAGAACAACGGTATGGCGGGGTCGCCACACAGATTGTAGCATGAGGTGTTGATCATCACTGCGTTGTCGCTCAGTCCGCTGACTCTTTCATAGATGGAGTTGCGGCTCAGTCGCAATATATCGCCTGTAGTGGTGCCCTGGGGCGATTTGGAGAATATATCGGCCATTGTCTCTGACAATGTCTCGTTGTGGGTCTGATATACCTCGCGGCAGGCTGCGATGACACCTATCATGCCGCCGTTGTTCTGCATCACCATCTCCTGGGCTATTGACTGCTCGAGGCAGTCGAATGTATAGGCCTGACATGTGGCGAGCATGGCGAAGGGGAAGTAGCCGTATTGTGTGTCGTGCACATCAGTGATGTGGTAGAGGTTTGACGTGCCTATGTAGTCGGGCTTGCCGTGGCCGGTGTAATTGAGATACATGACTCCTTTCTTGAGAGCCTGCTTTATCACCTCTCTGGCAGGAATGGCCTTTCCGTTTTTTGTCGGATACAGAGAGCTGTAGCCTTTTACGAGGGTTACTCCGGGGTTGTTGGCAAGGAATGACGCTCCGGTTTTCTCCGCGCTTCTCATGTGGCCTGATGTATCGCCGTGGTCGGCCATCAGAAGCACGCGCTGGTAGATGTCGGATGCCGGGCTGTAGGTCAGATACTGGTATATCTTGTCTACTGCTTTGGCGGCCTGCGAACTGTCGGTCACGGGTATGCGGCCGACGTTGATGTGCTGCATGTTGTTTATGAACTCGTCGTTGGGGGGAGTTTCGCCGAGCATGCCGAAGTAGGCGTCGCACGAGTAGCCCTTGGTGATTGACGACATCGTCTTGTGGTAGGGGGTGCCGTAGTTGAGCAGAAGTGCGCCTTTCTCTTTGAATGATGCGCCGGTGGCGGTGAGACCGCGGTTGTCGTAAAATGCGCCTCCGAACAGAAGCAGGTGCTTCATCTTTGACGGATTACGGTCGTAGAACATCTTCATTGCCTTGCGTATGCCCCACAGTGACGGTGTTCCCGACGAGAACTCATTGAATATCTCTTCCTGGCGCAGCACGACGACATCATGGCCGAGCAGGTCGCGGTGTATCTGTGCCAGACGTTCGGCCTGGTCAACGAAGGCGTCGGCCGACAGAATGACAAGGTCGGGCACTTCGCAGGCGTGAATATCCTGATTGTTGACCTCTCCGGCATATTCCACCGGCAGATGTTGTTTGTTGGGGTCGAATACGATATCGCGGTGGGCGGTGTCCGTATATCTTGTTAAATTATATGCCTTTTCGGTGGTGAATATCGTCCACGTGCCGCCATAATTGTAGCTCGTCTGATACGGGCGCACGTTGTAGGGGTTATCTACATTCCACACGATTACATCAGGATTTGACTGGGTAATCTCTATTACCTCGCCTGCTGCAATCTTTTCGTAGCACAGCAGCATAGACGGACGGTCACCGAGTATGTTCTGGCGCTGATAGGCAAAGGCGAGACGGTCGATTGCCGCATAGGTGAATGTCGATTTGGCCGCTTTCGTCAGAGTCAGGTCGACGGATGTCTCGTCAGGCAGCATCGACATTGATATATATGAGTCGGAGCGGTTGGCGTTGGAGCTGAACTGTATATGTTTGTCGCTGTTGTCGAGATTGATGACTTTGTCGACAACTTCACCGCGGTGGGGATATGACAGGACGTAGGTCAGGTTGCTTCCTGATCCGACAAGTATGTCGTGGAGCACGACTTTTGAATAATTGCCGGAATTGCTGTCGTGATAAAGGTCGACGAGCGGAAATGAAAACTTCAGCGTGTCGGAGTCCTGCGATATGTCACGGCCGAAATAGAGCTGTCCCTGATGCAGCGGGTTGGCTACCTCTTCCTCGATGATCGATATATCCCAGTGATATTTCAGAAACGGGTTGGTGCCGATGCGCTTGTAGGGTATGCGTTCGGGCTGCTGCTGCGGCTGCGAGTCGGTCACGAAGTAATAACCGGCGTCAGCGGCGTGGTTGCGCTCGGCGTCGGGGCATCCGGATACGGTCGACGGCTTTGATGCTGCATATACGAAGTTGGGACGGTAATTTGACTCTCCGTAAAACAGCAGGCGGTCGTCAGTGCGTACAACGGGCTGCTGCGGCAGGTCGTCGGGTATGCTTGCGTCAAGAAATTCCCGCACTCCGACCACTCCGCCGAAGCCGTAGACTGTCACTGCCGACGGGTCGTCAAATCCCCATTCACGCAGTTGCTGATGGGTAATCTGCTGTATACCTGACTCGTTGACGCGTATTTTTACCCAATGTCCTGATGACAATACTGAAGAGGAGGTGTAATACCCCGCGTCCATGGCCGATGCGCCGCTGGCGCCTGCCATGGCACATAGCATGGAGAGGTATATCAGTGTCTTTTTTCTGTATGGCATAGCTGTAAAACTGTTTCTGTTGATGATTGAGAAATGTGTCCGGCTGGTATCCGGTGTATTTTATAACGTGAGGCGGCCGATGTTATTGTGTGCCGGCCGTCGGTTGCTTGTGTTGACTGTTGATTGTCATTTGATGTTGAACTTCAGCACATCCTGTCCGTTGACCGAGGCTTCCACGCGGTCGCCGATATCTATGGCGCAACTCAGCAGAGGCGCGGGGGGGATGATGATATCGCCTGTCTTGATTACCATGTCTTTGCTCAGAAGTTTGATTGACTTGGTGACCGGTGGCATGACATTGGAGAATGTTATGCTTTGCGGCGCCCTGATGTCGACTGTCTTGACAGTGGAGGCTTCGACCCATGTCCCGAGTGCCAGTGCGCCGTCAAATGCCGTGGCCCACGGTGTCCAGTTTTCGGTGTCGCTTCCTTCGGGCGACACGATGTCGAGAGGCACAAAGCGCGCGCACAGTGTCATCATGTCGTAATATCGCGGAGCGAATTTCTCGGATATCGATTTGCCGAGACGGCTTATCAGGTAGGCCACCGAGAAGTCGCAGCGCCAGCGGCGTGATATTTCCGGCAGGAACACCGGCCTGTTGTCGCGGATTATGGAGGAGTCTGTGGTAAGGATAAGTGTAGGCAGCGTACCGTTGGCTTTGCTGCCGGAGTCTCTCAGCTCAAGTATTTTCATGACGGATATTCATCTAAGCGTTTCTGGGCGTCAAGACGGTTGTACATCACCGCCAGATGTGCGTAAATCGATGTGTTGGTTATGACAATGCCGCGGGGAGCTCGTATGCGGTAAGGCGTGAAATTCCACAGTGCCTTTACTCCGGCTTTTATCAGCCGTTCGGCTCCCTCCTGCGCGTGGTCGACGGGGAGGGTTATTATTCCCACCTCGACGTTGAGCCGCGATATCGTGGCCTCGAGCGATGAGATGTCGAGGATAGGCACTCCGCAGGCAGATGTGCCGACAATATTCTGGTCGATGTCAAATCCGGCCACGATGTTGAGCCCGTATTTGGCGAGGCCGGAGTCATGTATCAGAGAGCCGCCGAGCGAGCCTACGCCAAGCACCACGGCGTTGTGGCGGCGCTTGAACCCCAGAAACTCCTGCAACTCGTGACACAGCAGCTTCACCTCGTAGCCTATGCGGGTCTTGCCCTTTATGTTGAGAAACGACAGGTCTTTGGCAATCTGCGAGGCGTCGACATTGAGCTCGCGCGATATTGCCGTCGACGACACATATTCGATGCCACGCTCGTCAAGCAGCGTGACGTAGGCCAGATACCACGGCAGTCGGCGCAGAGCCGGCTCCGGTATCATCGCTTTATCGGTGTTTTTGATTGTCGTTGTCATAAGTTTTTCGCTCGCAAAGATACAAAAAAAATATCATATCGGGATGCCGCCACGCCTAAATTTATGTTAATATTATAATGTCGGCAGTGCGGCCCGACAGCGCCTGCCGGTATGAAGTTACAGCGCCGCATCTGTTTTCACAAACTGATGCGGCGCCGGTTTTAACGTTTAAAACAATAGCTTCTTGTATAATTATCCGGTGCAAAATTACTATGTCATTCCATAATACGAAATACCTAAAAGTAGGTATTTTTATATAAACGGCCCTGTGGTGCGCGACATGGTGAAAAAATATCGTAAAATTGACGGAATTAGTTTTGACATAACCAAAAAAAAAGTTATCTTTGTGCGCTTCAATGCGGTAGCGCGCCGTGTGCCGCGGCCGTCTGCAATCGATACCAGTCATTAAAATAAAAATAAACACAAATCATAAATGTCAGCATTAGAACACATTAGAAAACGGCCTGCCCTGGTGATATCTATCCTCGGTCTGGCTCTCGTATTGTTTATCATTACCGCAGTTTCCGATAACATTACCTCATTTTTCGGTGACCGCGACACCGCTGTGAAAGTCGACGGTGAGAAATTGAAATATGACAAGTGGAAACGTTCGGCAAGTCAGATCTCCGAGCAGATGCGTCAGTCCGGCCGCGATGATGTCGACTTCTCTTACGCCGATGAGATGGCGCTCCAGCAGATTGTCGACGAAGAGCTTTTCAACAACGAGCTCGAAGCTCTCGGCATCACTGTCACTGACGAGGAGATGCAAGACTATCTCTTCGGTCCCGGCTCGATTGCCTCGATGGAAGCGCAGCGCTACGGGTTCCCCTCGGCCGAGGACTTCTACTCCTACGCCTACTCAAACGAAAGTGGCTCGGAGACCGCCCGCGCTCTCTGGGACGATATGGAAAACCGTATCCGCCGTCAGCTCATGAGTGCCAAATTCCAGCTCCAGCTCGGCGCTATCACCGCCAACAAGCTCGATGCAAAAGCATATTATGACGAAAACAAAAATGTGACTCTCAACGTAGCCAAAGTTGACTACGCGTCGCTTCCCAACGAAGGCTTCGACGTCACTGACGCTGAAATCAAAGACCTTTACAACAAGGAGAAAGAAGCCTATCGCCTCGACAACGAGGTGCGTCTCGTCGACTATATCCTTGTAACTCCCACCCCCTCGGCTCAGGATGCAAGCACGGCAAGTGACGAAGTTGTCAACGCAGTGTCACGCCTCAAGACCACTCCCGGCACAGAGGCTATCGCCGGCAACTATGCATTCGAGACATCGGTGCACACCGGTAGTGCAGCTTCGCTCCCCGCATCGCTCCGCAATGCAATCGACCGCATCGCTGCCGACACTGTCGTGATGCTCAGCTTCAACGGCTCGGCCTATAACCTCGCCAAGCTCCTCGGCGCCAAGACCGGCATCGAGAAGGCCGACGTAGATTTCTATCTCACTGACAACGGCACTCTTCCCATCGACTCTATCATCGCGGCAGTCAACGCCGGTGATGTGGCACAGTATGGCGACAGCGTGCAGAAAGTGAGCCAGAAAGAGCTCAAGCTTATCGACAACGCGCTTCTCGCAGGATATGCCGACAGCTTCATCAACGCACCTCAGGGCGCGAATGTCGTAACCGACAACAGCTTCAAGGGCGATATTCTCTCAGCTCTCTTCGGCGGTCAGGTCGACCCCTCGCGCATGGATATGGACGCAATCGGCGTATGCTATAAGGTCAACAGCGTAGACGAGCCTCAGACAATCTACGAAGTGGCTTCAATCACCCGTAAGCTCGTTCCCTCTGAAGAAACAATATCTGCGCTCCGCAAGGAACTCTCTGACTACAGCGTCAAGAACGCCAACGCAAAAGCTTTTTCCGAAAACATCGGTTCATCAAGCTTCCATATCGAAAAAGGCCGCGTATATCCCGACCGTTTCGCCGTAATCGGCCAGAACGGCCAGCGTATCCCCCAGACCGTGTCACTCGTCCGCTGGGCTATGGAAGATGCCAAGAAAGGCGATGTTTCGGAAGTGCTTGATGCCGGCGACTCATTTATCGTGATTGCCGTTTCAGATATCTATGACGGATATGTCCCCGCCACCGACCCCACAGTCGCAGAGCAACTCACCGCACGTGTGCGTGCCGACAAGAAAGGCGCAAAACTTGTGGCTGACTATGCAGGCAAAGGCAAGAATGTCGATGAATACGCTTCGGCTATGGGCACACAGCCTCTCACCGTGCGTGCGAACTACGCTCAGAACGACGGCGGCATACTCCGCGGCGACTCTAAATTCCTCGCAGCGGTCGGTGCAGCAGAAAAAGGCAAACTCGTTGGCCCTGTAGCCACCGGCACCGCGGCTGTCGTATTCGAGATTGTTGATGTCGACAACGCAGGCGGCGACTTCGATTTCAAACAGATCGCTCCCCAGGCAGCGCGCATGTTCCAGTTCAACGTGAACCAGGCGCTCCGTGCCAACAAGAAAATCGATTACAAGGCGCTTCGCTTCGAAACGCGTGAATAATAACTCGGAAAGATATTTATGATATTATAGAGATATCATTTTACTTAATCCAAAACTAAGAACGGAGTCGATGAGCATCGGCTCCGTTCTGCTTTTATTGCATATATTCGTGATATTTGTGTAACTTTGCACGGTTGCATTGCCGCGCGCCTTCGCTTTCCGCTGATGTCGGGACTTTGGCGGCGCGGCATCTGCGGCATGTATTACACCCTTTAAACGACACTCTGATCGGAATATGAAACTTGATGATATAGAAAAATTGTTTGCCGGGACGCCCCGTTCCGAGGCTATTGCCTCGCTTATCGGTGACAAGCGCGCGCGGCGAGTGAGCGTTGTGAATGCAGCCGGCTCGTCGGCGGCGATGATGCTGTCGCAGCTCCCGCGGCTCAGGCATCCGGTGGTTGTGGTAGGCGACAGCGCTGACGATGCTGGTTATATCTATCACGACCTCTCGCGTCTGGCAGGAGAGGAAGCGGTGGCTTTCTTTCCGTCGGCCTACAAGCGCGATATAAAGTATGGCAAGGTCGATCCGCCGTCTGAGATACTGCGCACCGACGCCCTGTCGCGCTGGCATACCGACCGACGGCTTCGGTTCGTGGTGACATCGCCGGCAGCCATGGCCGAGAGAGTGGCGCCCAAGGAGAGCATCGACAGCTCTACGATGCATCTGGCGCGCGGCAGGGAATATGACCTTGTGGAGCTTCAGAAATGGCTTCGTGACAACGGTTTCGTGCGTCAGGATTATGTCTACGAGCCGGGCCACTACGCCGTGAGAGGCTCCATACTCGACATCTTCGGCTTCAGTTTCGAACTTCCTTACCGCATCGACTTCTTCGGTGACGAAGTTGACTCCATACGCACCTTCGACATCGAGACGCAGCTGTCGCGCGAAAAGCTCGATGAGGTCACCATTTCGTCAAATGTCGCCGTATCGGCTTTGGGTGACTCGCTGTTGCGCTTTGTCGACAGCTCGACACTGTTCTGCTGCCGCGCTCCGGCCGATGTGACGCTTGCGGTGAGAGCGATAGCGTCAGAAGAGTTCTCGCAGTCGTCGCTGCTTGCCGACGAGGGTGACCGCGACGCCATGAAGCAGGTGGTCGATGCCGATGAGTTTGAAGCTGATTTCGGCAAGTTCAGGCAGCTGGCGTTCAGCGCCGGTGCTGTAGCCGCGTTTAAAGACGCTCCCGCGGTCGACTACAACTGCTCGCCTCAGGCTCTCTATCATAAGAATTTCGACCTTATCTCGGAGTCGTTCACTCGCTTTATCGCCGACGGCTACGAACTCTACATACTCAGCGACAGCGACCGCCAGCAGGAGCGTCTGCGTGCCATATTCGCCGACCGTGGCGACAATATTCCGTTCAAGCCTGTCGACGCCACGCTCCATGAGGGCTTTGTCGACCATGCCGCAAAGAGGTGCATTTTCACCGACCATCAGATTTTCGACCGTTTCCACAAATACAGTCTGCGCAGCGACCGCGCCCGCTCCGGCAAACTCGCCATGTCGCTTAAGGAACTCGGAGCCATCGAGCCGGGCGACTATATCGTGCATATCGACCACGGCATCGGCAAGTTCGGCGGACTGCTCCGCACCAGTGTCAACGGCCACCCGCAGGAGATGATAAAGCTCATCTACAAGAACAACGACTTCATATTTGTGTCGATACACTCGCTCCACAAACTGTCGAAATACCGCGGTAAGGAGGGGGTCGAGCCAACTCTCAACAAGCTTGGCACCGGTGCTTGGAATAAAATAAAGGAGCGCACTAAAACGCGCCTCAAGGATATAGCCCGCGACCTTATAAAACTGTATGCCGCGCGCAAGGATCAGAAAGGATTTCAGTTCTCCCCCGACAGCTATATGCAGCATGAACTCGAGGCATCGTTTATCTATGAGGATACCCCCGACCAGGTCACTGCGACGGCCGCTGTCAAGGCCGACATGGAGAGCGACCGGCCGATGGACCGCCTTATATGCGGCGACGTCGGTTTCGGCAAGACCGAGGTGGCCATACGCGCCGCCTTCAAGGCCGCTGTCGACGGCAAGCAGGTGGCTGTGCTTGTGCCGACAACCGTGCTCGCATATCAGCATTACAACACGTTCAGGGAGCGTCTGCGCGACTTTCCCGTGCGGGTCGACTATCTCAGCCGCGCACGCACAGCCAAGCAGACACGCGAGATTATCGACGACCTCGCCGCCGGCAAAATCGATATACTTGTCGGCACACACAAACTGATAGGAAAAAGCGTGAAGTTCAAAGACCTCGGACTTCTTATCGTTGACGAGGAGCAGAAATTCGGTGTGGCAGTAAAGGAGAAACTCAAGCAGATGAAAGTCAATGTCGACACACTCACGATGTCGGCTACTCCGATACCGCGCACGCTGCAGTTCTCGCTGATGGGCGCCCGCGACCTCTCGGCGATACAGACTCCGCCCCCAAACCGCTATCCGGTGGTCACGACCGTCGACTCGCTGACCGACGAACTGCTCACCGAAGCGGTCAACTTCGAGTTGTCGCGCAACGGGCAGGTGTTCATTGTCAACAACCGCATCGAGGGGCTCAACGACCTGAAGGCAATGATAGCGCGTCTGGTGCCTGATGCGCGTGTGCTGACCGCCCACGGACAGATGCCGCCTGAAAGCCTCGAGCAGGCCATTATCGACTTTGCCAACCGCGATTACGACATACTGCTGTCTACAACCATAATCGAGAGCGGCATCGACATGCCCAATGTCAATACCATCATCGTCAACAACGCCCAGAATTTCGGTCTCTCCGAGTTGCATCAGCTCCGCGGACGCGTAGGCCGCTCCTCGCGCAAGGCGTTCTGCTATCTGATGGTGCCCCCCGGAGTGCCGCTTACGCCTGTGGCGCGCCGCCGTCTGCAGGCCATTGAGAGCTTCTCTGACCTCGGCAGCGGCATTCATGTGGCTATGCAGGACCTCGACATACGCGGCGCCGGCAACCTGCTCGGTGCCGAGCAGAGCGGCTTTATCGCCGACCTGGGCTACGAGACATATCAGAAGATTTTGAAGGAGGCGGTGGTTGAACTCACCACGCAGGAGTTTGCCGGCACCGTGACCGCGCAGAACGATGTCACCGGCAGCGAGGATTTCGTGGCCGACTGCGTCATCGAAAGCGACCTTGAAGTGCTTCTGCCGCCCGATTACGTGCCTCAGGAGAGCGAACGCATAAGCCTCTACCGTGAGCTCGACGGCATTAACCGCCGTGATGAGCTCGACGCCTTTGCAGCGCGTCTGCGCGACCGTTTCGGCCCCGTTCCGCCCGTGGCGCAGGAGCTGTTGCTCATACCGATGCTACGTACCGACGCGCGCCGTCTCGGCATCGAGAAGGTGGCTCTGAAACAAGGCGTCATGTACATCTATTTTGTCGACGAAAGCAACAAGGCTTACTATCAGTCGCCCATGTTCGGCCGACTGCTCAACTATCTGCAACGCAATCCGCAGCGCGTGGCAATCCGCCAGAACGGCCAGCGACGCTCATTCGCCGTCAAATCAGTGGCGACAGTTGCGCAGGCTACTGCAATCCTTGAGGAAATACTCACCCTCGAGAGCATCTGATACAGATAATCCGGGCGTTAATTATTCTTGTTAATCAGTTTTTTGACTAAAACCTTCCCTTCGACCGTAATCTTTGGTAGATGCAAATTTTGCACATACCAAGGATTCTTCAAGTTCTCCTTCCCGGAAGATATTTTTTATGTGTCGGCCAATGACGGTTCTGTCCTTTTGAAACAATTCTGCCATTTGCGCTTGGGAAAGCCATACGGTGTCGTTTCGTAAATTTACGTCAATGCTTGTTTCTCCGTCATTTGTTTTATAAATGATGATACCGTTGTTGAAGGGGGCTATTTTATCCATGTGACGAATTTACAAAAAATAATCGGTAATACCCATATTTATTGTTGCAGGGAGATAAATAAAGCAAGCGGGGTGTCCGAGTCAGGGCACCCCGCTTGCTTTATTTAAGTCGACAGTGGTTATCGGCCTCCGCCGAGCGACTGGTAGAGATTGATCACAGCCTGAGCCTTGGCGAGCTCGCAGTTGAGATGCGACATCTGAGCCGAAAGAAGGCTTGACTGTGAGGTCAGAATTTCAAGATAGGTGGAGCTTGCGGCCGCGAAAAGTTCTTTGGTGTAGTAGACCGCCTTTTCGAGGTTCTGCACCTGCTCTGACAGAAGCACAGCCTTCTCGTTGTTTTTGTCGTAGGTGGTCAGAGCGTCTGACACCTCGGCAGTGGCGCTGAGAAGCGTGTACTGGAATGTGTTGAGCGATTGCTTCTGACGAGCCTTGGCAGCGTCGAGGCGTGCGATGTTCTGTCCGCGCGAGAAGATGGGTGCCACCAATGTGCCGGCAAGAGAGGCAAACCAGTCGCCGGGGTTCTTGATGAACGAGCCGAACGAGTTGGTGAAGCCATAGTTGGCAGTTATTGACAGACCGGGATAGAATGCGGCACGGGCTATGTTGGTAGTGTAGTAGGCCTGTGCGAGCGCTTCCTCGGCTGCGCGTACGTCAGGACGTGCGGCAAGTTCGCGCATAGGCACTCCGTCGCGGAATATCGCGGGTGCCATCAGACGCGCTTCGGGAGATACCTCCCATTTCTGCGGAAGCACGTTGAGAAGCAGCGACATTGTGTTGTTGGCCTTGTCGAGGGCTACTTCAAGGTCGGTGATTGTTGAGAGCACACTCAGGTAGTTGGCCTGGCTCTGCACGACGGCGGCCTCGTTGGTGCGTCCGGCGAGCTTGTAGTCTTTCATCGTCTGCACGTTTTCGCCCCATATCACTGCTGTCTCGCGTGAGAGCTGGAGCTGAGCCTGAAGAATGGCTATGCTGTAGTAGCAGTTGGCCACACCGCCGATAATCTGAGAGCGCACAGCCTGCTCATAGTCTTTTGCCTGACGTTCGGCTGACTCGGCGAGACGTTTGTTGTTGAGTATTTTGCCGAAGATATCGACTTCCCACGACGCTGTCAGGGGTATGGTGTAGTTCCAGCCGGTGAGCTTCTCGTTGCTTACCGACGACGCGCCTCCGGTGGGGGTGAGCGACAGTGAGGGGAAATAGCTCATGCGGGCGCCGCGAAGGTTGGCATGCGCTATGTCGACATTGAGCTTGGCGTTGGCGAGGTCGACATTGTTGGCGAGAGCCTGATTGATCAGGTCGGCAAGCATCGGGTCGGTGAATACGTCCTGCCATTGGAGATTGCCGAATGCGCGTGCATCGCCTTCCGAAGCCTTGGCTTCGACATATTCCTGCTGGAGGGCGGTGTCGGTCGGCATCTCGAATTTCTTATATAGACCGCAGCCGGAGAGCATTGCCACCGCGAGGGTGGCAACGACCGGGCGTGCTATGTTCTGGATTTTTATCATGACTGTTAGTAGTTTATTATACAGTGTTGAAACTGAGTGCTGATACCCTATCAGCGTGAATATTGCTCGATTTCGGAGTTGATGCCTTCGTTGTCGGTGTCTTTCCACTTGAGCGGAGATATCTTCTCATGGATTTTCTGGAAGATGATGAAGAGCGCCGGAACAAAGAATATCTGGAGCACCATACCGATCAACATACCGCCGATGGCGCCTGTGCCGAGCGTGCGGTTGCCGACTGCGCCTACACCGTGGGCGAACATCAGCGGCAACAGACCGATGACGAGAGCCAGCGATGTCATAAGGATAGGACGCAGACGCGCTGCGGCTCCCTGGATTGCGGCGTTGAATATCGACATGCCGGTGCGGCGGCGTTCGAGTGCGAACTCGATGATGAGGATGGCGTTCTTTGCCAACAGACCGATGAGCATGATAAGCGCGATCTGGAGATAGATGTTGTTTTCGACTCCGAAGATATTGGCGAAGATGAATGTGCCCATCAGACCGAACGGTATTGAAAGAAGCACGGCGAAGGGGAGGATGTAGCTCTCATATTGTGCCGACAGAAGCAGGTAGACGAAGAGCAGACACAGACCGAAAATCATTGCGGTCTGATTGCCCGACTGGCTGCCCTGCTCGCGGGTCATACCGGAGTATTCAAAGCCATAGCCTGTGGGGAGCGTCTGTGCGGCCACACGTTCTACAGCTTCGAGAGCCTGTCCGGATGAGAAGCCTGCGTTGGGTGAACCGGTCACAGATATCGACTGGAACATGTTGAAGCGGTTGAGAAGGTCAGGACCGTAGACACGTTCGAGGGTGACGAAGTTGTCGATTGATGCCATCTCGTTGCCGTTGCGTATCTTGATGCTCGAAAGGGTTTCGGGCGATACACGCGCCTCGGGATTGGCCTGCATCATGACACGGTAGATTTTACCGAAACGGTTGAAGTTTGACACATACATACCTCCGTAATATCCCTGGAGAGTCGACAATATGGTCTGCGGGCTGATGCCGGCCTGCTTGGCCTTGGCGGCGTCGATGTCGACCATATACTGCGGGAAGGTGGGGTTGAAGGTGGTGTAGGCCATCTGGATTTCGGGCTGCTGGTTGAGCTCGGCGAGAAATCCCTGCACGACTGCGAAGAATTCGTTGATGTCGCCGCCGGTCTTGTCCTGCATCTTGAGCTCGAAACCGTTGGTCATTGAGTAACCTGAGATCATCGGGGGGGCGAATGCAACCACACGGCCGTCGGTTATGGCCTGGCCTGTGATGCCGTAGATGCGTTTCACGATGTTGTCGACGCTTTCTTCTTCAGTGCGCTCTTCCCAGTCCTTGAGCTTGACGATAAACGTACCGTAAGTGGCGCCCTGGCCGGCAAGGAAGCTGTAGCCTGCGATTTTCTGGCTGTATCTTACACCGGGAGTAGCCCGTATGATCTGGTCTACCTGATCGAGAACTTCCATTGTGCGCTCCTGCGATTGACCCGGAGGCATGTCGACCATCACGAACAATACGCCGGTGTCTTCGTTGGGCACGAGTCCGGAAGGCGTTTTGCCCATAAGTATTACCAGAAGCACCATTGTGCCGCCTACCACAGCGAGCGAAACCCATTTGAGTTTGCTGAAGAATGTGATTATGCCGCGGTAGCCGGTGAGAAGGCCGCTGTAGCCCGACTCAAAGCCTTTGTGGAAACGGGGACTGAAGATACCGAACACTGTCAGTATCGCTACGCCTATCGCCACGATGAGTTTCCAGGTCTCTTCGGAGTTGAACCAGCCGAGAATCATGAACAGGATGGTGGCGATGACGAATATCAGCGTCAGCAACGGATGGAAGTTGATGGTGAAGCGGCGGCGGTAGCCATTGGCCACTGTCTTGCCGGCTTCGGAGATTGCCTCGCCGATGCGTTCCTTGACGGGACGCTTGTCATCGTGAGCCTTGAGGAACACGGCGCAGAGCGCAGGCGAGAGGGTGAGCGCGTTGAGCGCGGAGAAACCGATGGCTATAGCCATTGTGAGACCGAACTGCTGGTAGAACACACCCGATGTGCCCGACATGAACGACACGGGGATGAACACGAGCATCATCACAAGCGTAATCGAGATAAGTGCGCCGGCAATCTCGCTCATGGCGTCGATTGATGCCTTGCGCGAACTCTTGTAGCCCTGGTCGAGCTTGGCGTGCACCGCTTCGACGACCACAATCGCGTCGTCGACCACAATAGCGATGGCGAGCACGAGAGCCGAGAGGGTGATGAGGTTGACAGAGAAGCCGATAAGCTTCATCACGAAGAATGTACCGATCAAGGCCACGGGGATGGCGATGGCGGGTATGATGGTTGAGCGGAGGTCCTGAAGGAAGATGTAAACAACGAAGAACACCAGCACGAATGCCTCGAGAAGAGTCTTGAGCACCTCGTGGATTGAGGCATAGAGGAAGTCGTTGTTGTTCATCGGAATGTCAAACTCGAGACCCGGGGGAAGGTCGGCCGCAAGTTTGTCGACCTCGGCGAGGCAGTCGTTGATGATCTGTGTCGCGTTGGAGCCTGCTGTCTGGAAGATGATAGCCATAGTGGCGACCTGGCCGTTGAGCGTACAGCCGAAGCCGTATTGCACTTTGCCGAGCTCTACGTCGGCAACTTCGCCAAGACGGAGCACCTGGCCGTTGGAGTCGGCGCGTATCACGATGTTTTCGAACTCTTCGGGCTGTGACAGGCGTCCGCGATATCTCATCGTATACTGGAATGTCTGGTTGCCCTGTTCGCCGAATGCACCGGGAGCAGCCTCGATGTTCTGCTCGGCAAGCGCGGCGGCCACATCCGAAGGCATCAGGTTATACTGAGCCATGACTTCAGGCTTGAGCCATATACGCATCGAATAGTCGGCGCCGAAGCTCATGACGTCGCCCACGCCGTGCACACGCTGGAGCACGGGGATGACATTTATCTTCATGTAGTTGTCGATGAACTCGGCCGAATATTCCGAACCGGGTTTGGCCGAGAGAGCCACACCGAGCAACATTGAAGTCTGGCGTTTCTGTGTGAGCACACCCACGCTGGTGACCTCGGCCGGAAGCAGGTTCTGAGCCTTTGCCACGCGGTTCTGCACGTCGACGGCGGCCATGTCGGGGTCAAAGCCCTGTTCGAAGTAAACCGAGATGTCGGCCGAGCCGGAGTTGGTTGCGGTCGACTCCATGTAGGTCATGCCTTCCGCACCGTTGATGGCCTCTTCAAGAGGCGCGATTACGGAGTTGAGCACCGCCTGGGCGTTGGCGCCGGTATAGGTGGTCGACACACGTATGGTGGGAGGTGCGATGTCGGGATATTGGGTGACCGGAAGTGATGAGAGTCCGATGATACCCAACAGCACGATGAATATTGAAATTACCGTCGATAGCACCGGACGGTTAATAAAAGTATCAAGCTTCATTTCGTGTGATGTTTCCTTGTTTTATTGTTGATTGATGTGTTATAAGGCACGCATTGGCGGCATATCGCTGCGACGCGTGCCCCGATGTTATTGCTGCGGCGCGGCTGCCTGCTGTGCGGCTTTGGCTGCTGCGTCTACAGGCACGATTTCCATGTTGGGGCGCAGTTTGTTGCCGACGCCTTCAACTGCGATTACGTTGCCCGGCTCGAGGCCTGAGGTAACGACATAGATTTTGCCGTCGTTGACTTTTGAAATAGTGATGGGAGTTGACACCACCTTGTTGGAGTCATTGACTACGTAGACAAACTTGCGGTCCTGAAGCTCGAAAGTGGCTTTCTGGGGTATGACGATGGCGTTTTTCTCCTGCACCGGAATGACAATCTGGCCTGTAGAGCCTGAACGGAGCATTCCGCCGGGGTTGTCGAAAAGCGCTCTCACCGTAGCGGCGCCTGTGCCTGTGCCGATTACACCCGACACTGTGGCTACCTTGCCTTCGACGGGGAAGATTGTGCCGTCGGCAAGCTGAAGTTTCACTGCCGGCATCTCGGCTATCTGCTGCTGGAGCGGTTTAGAGCCGTTTTCGGTCATGTTGAGTATGTCTTTCTCTGTCAGAGAGAAGTAGGCGTAGACCTGAGAGTTGTCGCTGACAGTGGTGAGCGGCTGTGTCATCGAGGGTGATGCAAGAGAGCCTTCACGGAAAGGAATTGAGCCGATTACGCCTGCGCTCGGTGCGGTCACTACGGTGTAGGCAAGGTTCTTGCGCGCCGAAGTGAGTGCCGCATTGGCTGTGGCGAGGTTTGATTTGGCATTGGCCAGATCGTTTTTGGCCAACTGGTTCTCATATTCCGATATGATGTTCTTGTCAAAAAGAGCTTGTTTCTGGTCGGCTGTCATCTGAGCCGATTTTACTGCGGTCTGGGCTGCTGCCACTGCTGCTGCCGCCTGATCGACCGCTGCCTGATATTGCACCTGGTCGAGAACGAAAAGGGTCTGGCCTTTATTCACGTGCTGGCCTTCGTCTACGAGCACCTGCGTGATGAAGCCCGACACCTGCGGACGTATCTCGATGTCGGTCTTTCCTTTGATTGTGGCGGGATAGGACTGCGAAAGGTCGATGTCGCTGTAGGCCACTGTCTGCGTCCCGATCTGGGGAGCCGGCATCTGTTGCTGCTGGGCGGCATTGTCTCCGTTGCCGGAGCACGACGCCGATGTCACTAATGCTGCGGCCATAAGAGTGGCGGCAGCTTTGGTTGTGATTAGTCGTTTCATTGCTTTTCTTTATCTTTTCTCTGTTGTTTATTGTCTGTATTGTTATGTCCTATCTGTGGCCCTCTGTTATGTGAGCAATTCCGGGGATAAGCGCTTATATTGTGGTTATCAGCTATATGTAAGCATCGTGTTTTATATAATTATGTGCAAATTTACCAACAATCGCGGCTTTGACCGACTAAATAAAGGTTAAAATATGTGACTGTTAACTTTTATTAGTAAGTCGTGGCTATATTGTCGATCCAGAATGTCAGTCCGATTGTGCCGGTGTAGGCATCGCCTGACGCCGCCGATGCCATGACTATGATGTGGGTGGGTGTGGCGTCGCGGCTGTCCCAGCCTACCTCTTTGACAGGCACCATCTTGCCTTTGCTGTTGCGGGCGTAGTAGCTCCTTTCGGCAGGTATGAGTCCCATGTGGCTCTTGTAGCCGGGATCGGATGTGATGTCGCCGTACATCAAGGGGAGCGTGTAGCCGTTGACCCAGCCTGAGGTGGATTTCCCAAACCTCACGCGGGCTGTGCCGACGCGCTTTGCAAACAGATTGCCGTCGGCGTCTTCCCAGCGGCGCTGCAGCAGCACCATCACTTCTGCGCTTTCTTGTCCGGCAAGTGTCTTTTTCTTGCCGAAACCGCTTGAATATGTGCGTCCTGCATTCTCTGGAATGCTGAGCTTGTAGTCGAATTTAAGGGCTTTGGGACGCCGTGTGAACGGTATGCCCATTTCCATTTTGCTGTAAGGGTCGGATGTGGAACTTATCGGTTCGAGCATCTCGCCAAGAAATATCGAACCGGCCACCACGACATCTATGTTGATGAGTCCGACGGCCTTGCATCGCTCCATGATGGTGGTGAGTTTGGCGCATTTGTCTGAGCCTGAGCGGGTGTCAGGCATTACGGCGCAACTTCCCTTCGATATGCCCATCACTTTGGCGTAGACATTGGAAGTGGCCCACGGAGAGTTACCGAGGTTTTTGTAGGCTTTGGCGCCGTCGATAGTCTGTGCGGGGCCTATCTCATAGAGTGTCTTTGTGTTCCCTCCAATGATCTGCGACTCGGGTATGTTGCGGGTAATCCAGCTGTTGAAGTCGCCGTATCTGAATGTTCCTGCTTTCGATTGTGCGAAGCCCTGAATTGCTCCTGTTGCGCATATCGCAGTGGCAACAAGGCATTTACGTATGGCCGCTTTATATGTCCGCATTATAAATTCTTGCTTCTGGTTGTTATTTTCGGCTGCAAATATAAGTAATTTATGACAAAAATTAGCCTTATTTGCAACGAGTAAGCCATATCCCCTATATTTGTGGAAAATATGACTATTTTTGCTGACAAATTCAGTCGTCGTAAATCAGATCGTCATATATCTCTCTGAGCCGGCTGCGCAGATACCTGACTGCATAGTGTTTTCTTGACAGAAGTGTTTTTATTGAAACGCCTGTCTCACAAGAAAGTTCGTTGAATGACACTCCGTCCAATTCGGTTCTGACAAATGCGAGCTTCTGCTCCGGCGGCAGTTCGTCGAGCGCTTCATTGAGCTGTGTCCATACGATGCGCCTCATCAGCTCTTTGTCGAGGCAGCAGCCTTCGTCAGCAATCAGTTCAGACAGCTGTTGTGTGCCCTCGTCAAGCAGGTCATCCAACGTTGTTTCGTTCTGTTTCCGGCTTCGGTCTGTTATCCTGTTGCGAGCCGCACGATAGAGCCATGCCGACAGGTGTGTGATGTCGTTTTCGCGGCTGTTGACTATAAGGCGCATGAACACATCCTGCAGTATGTCGTCGGCTTCTTCCTCACGCCTTACACGGCTGAGTATGAAGTGCCGCAGGCGTTTGCCGTAGATAGCGAAGGCTTTTGAGACATCAATCATTGCCGTCGGCCTTCTCTACGCTGAATACTTTTACTTCCAGCCCTGCCTTATCGTTTCCCGCGCTATATCTGTGGCGTAGCGTTTCATGCAGATGACGGCGGTTTCTGCGTTTTCTTCCGTTGCGGTATGAAATGCCTATATGTCCGGTCATGAGCCTGAACATCACACACAGTCCGGCACATTGCCAGAACCCGATTTCGTTCCAACCTGTCAGCTCCGGCAGGATGGCGTTCCACAATAACATTACTACCCAGACAAGACCGGCCATTACGGCTATGCCGCCTGCGCCCATCAGCAGATGCTTGAATAAATCTTTTTTCATTGTATGATATTTTTTATTTAAATGATTGTATGACAAACGGTCGTTGGGGTTGAGCCGATGACCCTTCAATCATGTAGACGAACGAACGTGGCAAATATTTTTGTAAAGTCGCATTTTTGCGAAATAATTATCATCGTGCTGAAACGTAGGCAGGCTGTGCCTCCGTTTTCGGGAGGCGCAGCCTGCGTGTATAGTGGATGTTGTTATGGCCTCTGCGCTGTGCGGTTACCAGATTACCACCTGCTCTGATGCGGGGAGATACATGGTGTCGCCCTCCTTGACCGAGAATGCCTCGAAGAAGGGGGTGATGTTGCGCAGTGTGACGTTGACACGGTTTTTGCCGAGAGAGTGCACGTCGCCGATAGTGAGCTGACGGATGGTCTCGGGGCGGGTGTTGTTGGCCCATACGTTGGCATAGTTCATATAGAACACCTGCATCGGGTCGAAGCCGTCGATTTTCGCTTCTTCAGAGGTGATGTCGACCCCTTTGGCTTTCTGTGAGTCAAGGAATGCGGTGCGGGCTACGCGGAGGCCGCCTTGGTCGGCGATGTTCTCGCCGAGGGTGTACTGTCCGTTGGCATTGAGGCCGGGAAGCACTTCGACGGCGCTGAACTGGTCGGCGAGACCTTTTGCCATGGCGTTGAATGCTTCGGTGTCTTCGGGTGTCCACCAGTCGGTCATGTTGCCGTCGGCATCGAAATTACGGCCCTGGTCGTCAAAGCCGTGTGTCATCTCGTGGCCGATCACGACACCGATTGCACCGTAGTTTTCGGCATCTGACGCTTCGGGGTCGAAGTAGGGTGCCTGAAGAATTCCGGCGGGGAAAACGATCTCATTGGCAAGGGGATTGTAGTAGGCGTTGACGGTCTGCGGTGTCATGCCCCACTCGGTCTTGTCGACAGGTTTGCCCCATTTAGAGAGAGCTTCTTTCTGGCTCCACATCGCCACGTTGTGCATGTTTTCGTAGAATGACAGAGCCGGGTCGATGTTGAGTTCCGAATAGTCTTTCCACTTGTCGGGATAACCGATTTTCACAGTGAAGGCATTGAGTTTCTTGATGGCGTTGAGTTTTGTGTCGTCGCTCATCCAGGGGAGGTTGATGATATGTTTTCCGAGAGCGCGGCGCAGGTTCTCGACGAGTCCGAGCATGTAGTCTTTCGATGATTCGGGGAAATATTTCTCTACATAGAGCTCGCCGATGGCTTCGCCCATCGCGCCTTCGACTGCTCCGAGAGCGCGTTTCCAGCGCGGGCGCTGTGTCTGTGCGCCTGAGAGCACTTTGCTGAATTCGAATGCGGCGTCGGTGAAGTCGTCGGAGAGCATTCCGGCGGCCTGGCGCACGTAGTTCCACAGATAGTAGTCTTTTTTCTCACGGTCGGTGAGCGATGCCATCAGGTTGTCGGCCTGTTTCACAGTGTTTATTTCAGTCACAATCACGGTTTCGGGCGACGCTATGTCCATTGTCTCGATGAAGAAGCGGTCCCAGTTGATTGAGGGATACATCTCTTTGAGCTGTGCGAATGAACGCGGATTGTACATGGCGGGGATGTTGCGGCTTTCCTCGCGGGTCCAGGTGGAGTCGGCGAGTGCTGTCTCGATTTTCATCACGTTGCTGACGATGCGGCGCGCGTCTTTTTTCGAATAGCCTGCGAGACGCATCTCTTTCTCGATGAGCTTTTTGTAGGCTTCACGCACCTTGACGTTCTCTTTGTCGTCGCTCAGGTAATAGTCGCGGTCGCCGAGAGTGGTGCCGCCTCCGCCTACATACATGGCGTAGGCGTTGGAGTCGGCGAGGTCGGCCTGCGGTCCTGCCGAGAAGAAGGGGCTTGCGAAATTGCCGTGCATCCAGAGGAAAAGGTCTTCCATTTCTTCAGGCTTGGCGTTCTCGATACGTTTCAGATCGGCCTGGATGGGCGCGGCGCCTTCAGCGTTGCGGCGCACTGAGTCCATTGCCTGCTGATAGATGGTTGATACTTTGAAGGCCACGGTGCCGGGCTCGGGATTGGTGGCAGCCAGACCGGTGACGATTTCCTTTACGCGGTCGCGGCTCTGCTCGGCAAGCTTGTCAAACTGGCTGTAGCGTGAATATTCGGGAGTGAGCGGATTGGCGTCCATCCATCCTTTGTTGACATGAGTGTAGAAGTCGTCGCCGGCTTTGACACTGTTGTCGATGTAGTTGGGGTTGAGGCTTTTGAGATGCTCTTCGGCCGACATTGCGGAAATGCCGCCGAGTGTAAGGGCACAAGCCAATGCTAATTTGATTGATTTCATAATAATATATAATATATATTGTTGATTTTTCGTATTGCAGAGGAAATGCTGTTAAAACTGCCAGTGTTTATTGTAGATATACGCGCCGGGTCGGTATTTGTTACGGCGAAGCGCTGTTTTTATGGCATGCGCAGCACAATCACTCCTGTCGACTCAAACCGCGGAAGTGCGCTTATCTGTATCGGAGCGTTGCGTGACTCGATGCTTCCCGAGCCGTCGCCGGTCTCGATGTCAAGACTGCGCAGGGCTTTGTGGATGGCGGCAAGAGCTATGTCGGGGGTGTTGTTGTCGTGCGACAGGTGACACAGAAACACGTTTCGGAGCGACGGAGTGTAGATTTCCTTGAGATAAGAGGCCGTGGCCTCGTTGTCCATGTGTCCTTTGGCTGCCATGATGCGGGCTTTGAGATATTCCGGATAGCGTCCGTTGAGCAGCATGTTGAGGTCGTAATTGGCCTCTATCATCAGGTGGTTGGCCTGGCGGATATAGAAATCGGCGCGCTCGGTCACCATGCCCATGTCTGTGGCTACCACAAATCTGTGTTGTCCGGCCGAGATGAAGAAGCCCACGTTGTCGCTTCCGTCGTGCGACACCTCGAAGGGGGTGATTACGAAGTCTGACAGATGGAAGGGAAACTCTTTGAAAATCGGCTGGTGATAGTCTTTGATGCGTCGTGATATGTTGTGGCGCCGCAGCATGCCGTTGATGGTGGCCGGGGTGCAGTAGATGCGTATGTGGCGGTTACGCCTTACTATCGTGTAGGCGTATCTGACGTGGTCGCCGTGGTCGTGGGTGAGTATTATGCCGCCGATGGTGCGGATGTCGATGCTGTTGCGTTCGAGCTCGTCGTAGACCTTTGTCGGGTCGATACCGGCGTCGATAAGTATGCCGAAGCGGTCGTTGCCCAGATAGGAACAGTTGCCCGAACTTCCGCTGCCGAATGATATGAAGCGCAGTGTGGCGGCAGGGCGCGTTGATGTCAGCGGCTCGATGTTGTCGGGCAGCTGTATCGGTTCCGGATCTGTTTCTCCGCCGCTCAGGCCTGCTGCGCGGCGCGGGCGTCCGCGTGTGGCGGATGCCTTGCGTTCCGGTTGTGCCGACGCGTCCTGATCCTCCTGCCGGAGCATTTCGTCGAAGAGTCCGGGGAGGTGTCGGGTGTCAAATGTTATTTTCTTGCGTCGGGCCATGAACGGTTGTGGTTATTGTTGTTGTCGTTATTTGTAGAGCAGGAATATAGCCGGGATTTTGTCGTAGTCAAGCTGCTGACGTCGCCATTGGGCCAGTGTCAGTGTGGTGATGCGCTGTCCGGGGCCGGTGAGGTCGGTGGCGACGCACAGGCGTGTGGCGCCAGGTAGCGCTGCAATGATATCGGCTATAAGCTTGTTGTTGCGGTAAGGGGTCTCGATAAATATCTGGGTGCGGTTGTTGCGCATGATGTCGGTGTGCATCTGTTTGAGCGCCGCAGTGCGTTCGGCGGCGTGTATGGGCAGGTAGCCGAGAAACGTGAAGCTCTGTCCATTGAAGCCTGAACCCATCAGTGAAAGCAGTATGCTTGACGGCCCGACGAGAGGCACGACTCTGAAGCCGCGGCGGTGGGCTTCGGCCACAACAAGCGCTCCGGGGTCGGCGACGGCCGGACAGCCTGCCTCTGATATGACACCTACGTCGTGTCCCTGTTCGAGCGGGGCGAGCAGCGACGGTATGTCGACGACGTCGGTATTGACATTAAGCACGGTGAATGACAGCTCGTTGATGTTGATGTCGCGGTTGCATTTTTTCAGGAAACGGCGCGCCGTGCGCACATTTTCCACTATAAAATGTTTTACCCCCGATATCAATTCGATATTGACCGGGGGGAGTACGTCACTGACCGGGGCTTCGCTCAGATTTGACGGAAACAGATATAATGCGGGTCGGAGGTCTTCCATCTTATGTGTCGCTGTGTTTGTCGTTTCTGTTGTTTGTCAACGGCCTCGGCCGCCGTCTGTCAATAAGTTATGCTGTTGCGTATTGTTGTTCACTCTGTCAGTCCTCCCATTTGAACACCACTATGCCCGAGCGCGGCGCGGTGTCGTTGGAGGCTCTTTTGAAGCGGCACCGTTCGGCCGCTTTCTTGCAGGCTTCGATGGTGGCGGTGTTGGTCGCGGCATTGCCGCTGCCGTTGAGCAGTTGCGCCGAACCCGGTTTCACGACGCCCCCTTCAAGCACTACCACACCTATGCGTATCATGCCGAGCTGGCTGCTTCGCGGGCGTTCGTCGACCGAGGCGGAGTAGGTGAGAGGCTCGTTGCCTCCGGGACCGTTGTTGTTTTTGCTGCCGTCGGCCTTGGGATCGGTCTTGCCGCCTGTGCCTTTGTCGGCTCCCGACCAGCGGTTGGCGACTTTGTTTTCTATATTCTGCTTCGATTTCTGCTGGCGCGCAGCCTCGAGGCGCGCGGCGTCGTCAGGTTTCGATGTGCCTTCGTTGGCAGGTTTCTGCTGCACCGGCGATTCTTTTTCCGATGATGTCAGGTTGGCATGGTGTCCCTGCTGCTGACTGCTGTTGTCAAGGTCGTAAGAGGTCTGGGTGTCGGTGTCTGACTCGATGTCGGATGCCCCCGGACTGTCGGTTTCGGCCTCAGGCTCCCACACATCGTCGGCAGCCGAAGAGTATGTGCTGACAAATGTCTCCGGATCCTCGATATCCTGGGCTATAAGTTCGAATTCCTTTACCGGCGGCCATTGTTTCCCTTTGTTGAGGTTGACGTTCAGATGCCATGACACGAGTATCACAATAATGATTATTGCGAGCACGGCGGTCACGATGCCTGATATTATGCGGGGTCGGTTGTTCATCTGGAGTTGGGATATTGGGAGGAGATATGTCAGTTGCTTGAGCGTAACGGTTTGGTGGCGAGCACTATGGCGATGTCGGCTTCTGCTCCGACATTGAGTATTTTAACGATTTCACCGTAAGCCGCTTTCTCGTCGGCGTAAAGGGCTACGGTTGCGTCGGGCGACTGCTCTTTTGCGAGCATGAGCCATGTTTTGAGTTCGTCGGGCTGCATGGGCTGCCGCTCGGCATCGCCCATCGCAGTGGCTATGTTGCCCTCGGCGTCGAGCGATATGCGTATCGTCGGCTTCTTGGTGGTCTGCTGCGACGACTGTGGCAGGTTGACCTCCAGCGCCGTGGGAAATATATAGGTCGAGGTGACCATGAAGAATATGAGCAGCAGGAATATGACATCGGTCATCGATGCCATCGAGAATGCCGCCATCATATTGTTTTGTCGCTTGAGAGCCATGATTTTGCGGGGAATTAGGCGGGTTCGTTGAGAAGGTCCATGAACTCCATCGTCTTGCCCTCGAGCGAGGTCATGACATTGTTGATTTTAGCCACAAGGATATTGTAGGCGAAGAGTGCCACGATGCCGACAATCAGACCGGCTATCGTTGTGACGAGAGCGGTGTAGATGCCTCCTGAGAAGGTGGCGATATCGGCGCTTGAGCCCTGTGCCGATATGTTGTAGAATGCCTGCACCATACCGATTACCGTGCCGAGGAAGCCGAGCATCGGAGCGCCTGAAGCTGTAGTGGCAAGCCAGGGAAGGCCTTTCGACAGTTTTGAAATCTCGATGTTGCCGGTGTTTTCGATTGCTACAAGCACATCGTTCATCGGGCGTCCTATTCGGGAGATGCCTTTGCTGATGAGGCGGGCGTAGGGGGTTCCCACATTCTTGCACAGATTGAGCGCGCTTTCAATCTCGCCTTCGTGGATATAATCCTTGATGCGGCGCATGAATGTGTCGTCGTTGCGGTTGGCCGCGCGTATCACGAGCCAGCGCTCGATGAAGAAGTAGATGCTGAGCAGCAGCAGCACTCCGATAGGTATCATCAGTATGCCGCCCTGCATGCAGAGATCCCAGAATGAGAGTGATGCCACGGGGGCTGCACCGACTGCCGCGTCGACGGCTGTTGAAGTTGTGTCGGCCATTGTTGCTGCGGCGTCCGGCGCCATTGATGATACGGTGTCAACGAATTCGTTGCCGGCTGTGGGGATAGTGAGTGTAAGCATTATCGGTTATTGGTTCGTGATTTTATGGGATTGAAAGATTGATTTGCGGTCAGAGAGTAGATCCGGGCGATGCGGAGCGCTACGCCCGTCAGGGTTGTCATTTCGTCAGGCAGTCCTTGTAGCTGCGTATCGTCTCGGCGAGACCCATATAGAGCGCGTCGCAGATGAGGGCGTGCCCTATCGACACTTCGTTGAGAAACGGCACCGACTGAGCGAAATAACGCAGGTTTTGCAGGCTGAGGTCGTGACCGGCGTTGACGCCGAGTCCGGCCTTGTGGGCTGCGCGTGATGCCTCTACGAAGGGCGCCACGGCTTTTTCGGGGTTGGTGAAGAACAGGTCGGCGTAAGGCTTGGTGTAGAGCTCCACGCGGTCGGTTCCTGTCTTGGCCGCGAGCATTATCTCGTCGATGTCAGTCGACACGAATATCGAAGAGCGTATTCCGGCCTCATGCAGGGAGTTGACAATTGATGTCAGGAAGTCGAAATGCTCGCTCACCTTCCAGCCGGCCGACGATGTCAGGGCATCGGGGGAGTCGGGCACGAGAGTGACTTGCGCCGGCTTCACTTTGAGCACCAGATCCATGAATTCCGCCGAAGGATATCCCTCGATGTTGAATTCCGATTTCAGTGCCGGACGCAGCTGATAGACGTCGGCGCGCCTGATATGGCGCTCGTCGGGGCGCGGATGCACTGTGATGCCGTCGGCGCCGAAGCGCTCGCAGTCAAGCGCTACTTTCAGCAGGTCGGGGTTGTTTTCGCCGCGCGCGTTGCGCAGCGTGGCTATTTTATTGATATTGACACTCAGACTGGTTGTCATTGCCGTCTAACTTAAAAATAAATAAAAATTATCTACAATTACGAAATATTGCCACGCATTAGCGATTTTATTCGTAAATTTGTAAATCGAAAATCTGACTACAAAATTAGTCAGATTAGGCTATAAATCAAAATATATCGTTTAAAATTTAACCTTTCTTGGCAATTGGATTTGACTCAGGACATACTTTTCCCTCATTCACCTGATGCTTCCACTCTGGTGCTCGCGTGCAGGCCGCAGGATTATTCGGCTTCGATGATAGCGCGCGCCGTCGAAGACTGCGACGCCCATGTCATCAATCTCAATCTCCTCGCTGACCGGACTCCGGCCGGTGAGCTTCAGGTTGCGATAAGGGTCGACCACCGCAATGCGTCGTCAGTGGCGCGTTCGCTGCGCAGGTTCGGATATGATGTTCTGGAGATTGTGTCGCCTGAGGAATATGACCGTGATGCAGAGCAGGCGCGCAGCCGTGCCAACGAGTTGCTGCGCTATCTCGAGATATGATCTGTAGCCGCTTCGAGCCGCTGTCGCATGACATTTTGAAAAATGAACGCTTAAAACCATCATAATTATGAAAGTCGCTCTCTACGGAAGCCGTCATCAGGATTCTCATGTCGGTGATATCGCAAAACTTGTGGTCAGTCTCATCGAGAATGGCGACAGTCTCGTCATTCACCGCAAGCTTTACGATTATCTCGTGTCAAATCTCGGCGGCAATTTCGCGCGGGCTGTGGTTTCGGCCGAAGTGACTTCCGACCCCGGTTTCTCCGCCGACGTGGCGCTGAGCATAGGCGGCGACGGCACTTTCCTGCGCACGGCGCAGTGGGTGGCCGACACGGAGATACCTATTATAGGAGTCAATACCGGGCGCCTCGGTTTTCTCGCTCCGTTCACCATAAAGGAAGCGGCAGATGCTGTCATCGTGCACAGGCTCGTCAATTACGAAATAGAAAACCGCTCGCTTCTGCGGGTCGACCTTATAGGCGGCACGCTCGACACATGGCCATACGCCATCAATGAAGTGGCTGTGCTCAAGAAAGACACAGCCTCGATGATAACCATCGATGCCCGCATCGACCGCGCCCGCCTGGCCGACTATCTCTGCGACGGACTTATTGTGTCGACGCCGACCGGTTCGACAGGCTACAATCTGTCGGTCGGAGGCCCGATTGTGCAGCCGCGCTCCCCGAGTTTCATACTCTCGCCGGTGGCGGCGCATTCGCTTACGATGCGTCCTCTCGTGGTCGACGACTCGTCGCTGCTCGTGCTGAAAGTGTCGTCGCGCACACCTTCGTTCCGCATAAGTCTTGACGGAAGGTCGGTCAATCTGCCGTGCGGCACCGATATATATCTCTCGCGGGCACCTTTCGTGGTGAGGACGGTGTGTCGCCCGGGGCATAATTTCTTCGATACGCTGCGCCGCAAGCTGCTATGGGGTGCGTCGGCCATCGACTGATTGAATAACAGACGGTTTATAAGGGAAAACAGTGCAGAAAATACTTGTTCATAAAGAATTGGGTGACGTGTTGGTGACATTCAAGCCTAACGCGCGCCGGTTTATAGCCAGATGGGGCATGGGTCGTGTCAGCCTTACGGCGCCTGCTCTTGCTTCTGACAAAGACGCTCTTGAAGCGCTTGACAGGCTGTCGCCGCGCCTGCTGGCTGTCAGGAAAACCGGCGACGTGTGTTTCCACGACGGGCAGACAATCAGACTTGACGGTCTGGAAATAACCATTGTCAGGCAGCAGATGCGTCCCGACAGCATTTTCACCGGGCAGAAGGAGGAGGGACGCGCTGTTGTGTCGGTAGGCTCGGCCTTTGATTTTGAAGATGGGGAGACTTTGCTCCATGTGTCGAATGCTCTCAAGGTCATCGCGCGCAAGAATGCCCCGTCGATACTGCTGCCGAGAGCCAGAGAGCTTGCCGCCATGCATGGCTGTCATCCCTCAGGGTGGCAGATATCATCAGGCTGCCGCATTCTGGGGCAATGCGACGCCAACGGCATCATCAAGCTGTCGTATATGAATATGTTTCTTCCGCAGGAGCTCCGTGACTATGTGATATGCCACGAGCTGGCTCATCTTTCGGAACTTAACCACAGCGCGCGTTTCCATAAGGTGTGCGACACTTATCTCGGCGGACGTGAGAAAGAACTGGTTGCGAAACTCAAGTCTTTCCGCTGGCCGCTCGTGCGAAAAAACTGAATTTAAAATCAAGATATACAACTTTTTTTGTACATTTGCGGTTGATTACAAGGAGAAACGCGACCCGTTTCCCCTTTGACGCGTATGCAATAGTGTAATATATAGAGTATTATGATTAAAAACCTCGTTATAGTAGAGTCTCCCGCAAAAGCAAAGACCATAGAAAAATTCCTCGGCCCCGACTATAAGGTCATGTCGAGCTACGGCCACATACGTGACCTGAAGAAAAAGAATTTCAGTATTGATGTCGACAATAACTTTGCGCCGCTCTATGAAATCCCGTCGGATAAGTCGCAGCTTGTAGCCGAACTGAAAAAAGCGGCCTCGCAGGCTGATATCGTGTGGCTCGCTTCCGATGAGGACCGCGAGGGAGAGGCTATTGCATGGCATCTTTTCGAGGTGTTGAAACTTGATCCGGCAAAGACACGCCGCATCGTGTTTCATGAAATCACCAAAAACGCCATCCTCAACGCTATCGACAATCCGCGCGGCATCGACATCAATCTTGTCGACGCACAGCAGGCGCGTCGCGTGCTCGACCGCATTGTCGGTTTCGAGCTGTCGCCGGTGTTGTGGAAAAAGATAAAACCGGCGCTTTCGGCCGGTCGCGTGCAGTCGGTGGCCGTCAGGCTTATCGTGGAGCGCGAGAATGAGATAAAAAACTTTGTCCCTGAGCAGTATGTGCGTCTCACCGCCGACTTCCATGCCGGAAATTCGCGTCTGCGCACCGAGTTCTCCCATCGTCTTCCCGACATGAAAACGGCCGAAGAGTTTCTTGAAGCATGTGCCGGATCTGACTTCGCCGTGGGCGACATCAACGTTAAGCCGCTGAAGAAATCGCCCGCGCCTCCGTTCACCACCTCGACCCTCCAGCAGGAGGCGGCACGCAAACTCGGGTTCACCGTGTCGCAGACCATGATGATTGCACAGCGTCTTTATGAAGCCGGACATATCACCTACATGCGTACCGACTCAGTCAATCTGTCGTCGCTCGCAATCAACACAATATCAAAAGAGATAACCGAGAATATCGGAGAGCAATATCTGAAGGTGCGCCACTACCACACATCGGCCAAAGGCGCGCAGGAGGCTCACGAGGCCATACGCCCCACATATATCGACCGTCACACAATCGACGGAACGGCTCAGGAAAAACGTCTCTACGGTCTCATCTGGAAGCGTACGATTGCCTCGCAGATGGCCGACGCGCTTCTCGAAAAGACCACAATCGACATCGAGCGCATAGCCCGCGCTGGAGCTCCCGCCAAATTGCCCGTCGACGGACGTTTCGTAGCCACCGGCGAGGTAATCAAGTTTGACGGTTTTCTCAAAGTATATATGGAGGGACGCGATGACGAGGAATCAGACAGCGAGCAGTCGTTGCTTCCGGCCGTTGCCGCCGGAGAGGTGCTCAGACCGGGCGACATGACCGCTGCCCAGCGTTTCACCTCACAGCCGTTGCGCTACACTGAGGCATCGCTTGTCAAGAAAATGGAGGAACTCGGCATCGGCCGTCCGTCGACCTACGCCCCGACAATATCAACCATTCAGCAGCGCGAATATGTGGAGCGAGGCGACCGTCCCGGCACTCAGCGCGAAGTGTCGGTGCTCACGCTGCGCGACGGAAAGATCTCGCGCCGCACCGTCACCGAGACCGCAGGCGCCGAGAAAGGCAAACTCATGCCGACCGATATAGGCGTGGTGGTCAATGACTTCCTTACAGAATATTTCCCCGATATCCTCGATTACAACTTCACAGCGAGGATTGAGCAGAAATTTGACGATATCGCCGAGGGGCAGCTTGTATGGAACGATGAAATAGCAAGCTTCTACAAGGATTTCCATCCGGTGGTCGACAATGCCATGTCAATGCGTCTGGAGCACAAGGTCGGCGAGCGCGTGCTCGGTACTGACCCTGTCTCGGGCAAGCCTGTCAGCGTAAAAATAGGACGTTTCGGACCTCTCGTGCAGGTCGGCGAAGGCGACAAGGATGAGAAGCCGCGTTTTGCATCGCTGCTCAAAGGCCAGTCGGTGCAGACCATCACTCTGGAGGATGCCCTGAAACTGTTTGAATTCCCCCGTCTTATCGGTGAATACGAAGGTGCCGACGTCACGGTTGCCGTAGGCCGCTTCGGGCCCTACATAAAGCATGCCGGCGCTTTCACATCCATCCCCAAGGATATCGCGCCCGAAGAAATCACCATCGACCAGGCTATATCACTTATCGACGAAAAGCGCTCGGAGGCGCAGAAACGTATCGTAAAGACATTTGACGAGGATGCCGACGTGCAGATATTGAACGGACGCTACGGAGTGTATATCGCCTGCAACAAAAATAACTACAAGATACCCAAGACGGTGACCGACCCTGCCGCGCTTACCCTCGAGGAATGCCGTGAGATAATAGCCGCACAGGACGCCGCACCCAAAAAGGCACCGCGCCGCGCCGCACGCAAAAAATAATTTGAAATGAAACCACTTAAAGCAAAACCGGGAGCGGAGCGTCGTCGCTTTGTTCCCGATGTGATAGAATCATATACTCCGGCCGGCGAGACACGTCTGCTCGATTTTCTGTTCGCGTCGATGCCGCAGCGCAAGCGCACCACCGTCAAAGAACTTCTGCGCCACAATCAGGTGAAGGTCAACGACGAGGTCGTCACGCAGTTTGACCTGCCTCTGACCCAGGCCGATACGGTATATGTGAACCTTACGCGCGAGTTCCCGCGGTTTTACAACCGTCGTCTGAAGATTGTGCACGAAGATGAGGATGTCATCGTTGTCAACAAAGGCTACGGACTCCTGTCGATGGGCAACGACAAAGTGAAGGAAGGCACCGCCTATTCCATACTCAAAGAGTATGTCAAATGGGTCGACCCGCGTCAGAAAATATTTATCGTGCACCGTCTCGACCGCGACACTTCCGGACTGATGATGTTCGCCAAAAATGTGAAAGCCAAGGAGTCGATGCAGCACAACTGGAACAACATGGTGCTCAACCGCACGTATGTGGCCGTTGTGGAAGGCACTGTCGAGAATGACGAGGGGGTGATACGCACTTATCTGGCCGAAAATTCAAAATATGAAGTCTACGTCACCGAAAATCCCGCCGAAGGGCAGCTCGCGGTCACGCGCTACAAGGTGCTGCGCCGCAAGAACGGATACACGCTGATGGAGCTCGAACTCGACACAGGCCGCAAAAACCAGATACGAGTGCACATGAAGCATATAGGCCACCCCATCACCGGCGACCGCCGCTACGGCGCCGCTTCGAGCCCGATACACCGTCTGGCTCTGCATGCGCGCACTCTGCGTTTCGTGCATCCCGTCAGCCGTCATGAAATGAATTTCTCAACTCCGGTTCCCGCTTCTTTTCTCAAGATGGTGAACTGACGCCAATATCCGACAACACACTAATCTCATAATTTGAACCGATGAAAACATTACACATTCTTGCAGCCGCTGCAATAGCTGTCGGCATTGCCTCCTGCTCGGGACGGCCTGAAATCAGTTACATGCCAGCCGTTGCCGAAGGCGACCAAAACTGGGGACTTATCGATGCCAGAGGCGAGTTCCTTTTCACCGACGAGTTCGAAAACCGTCCGTCGGCTGTTGTCAACGGATATTTCTTTGTCGAAGAGGGCGATGGCTATTCTGTTTACAAAGCCGAAAAGTCTCCGCGTCCGGTGGGTGACCTTACCGGTCTGAAAGACTGCGGTTTTTTCAACGAGGGTGTGATGCCTGTGGTGCATCCCGGAGAACATATCACGTTTGTCGACGGCAAGGGTAACGTGAAATTCACTCTTGATGATGTTGACGGTGTTTCAGTAGAGGCTGCCGCCAATATGTTTGTCAACGGTCGCTGCGCATTCCGCACTTCCGATGACAAATGGGGTGCTGTCGACGCTCAGGGCAACGTTGTCATCGAGCCGAAATATGAAGATATGATGATTTTTGTTTCCGACGAAGCTCTCGTAAAAGATATTAATTCCGGCAAATGGGTCATAATCGACCGCAACGGAAATGAAATAGCCGAAATCAATAGAGATATATCAGCGTCAGGCCTTTTTGTCGACGGTTACACCTGTGTGCAGATTGAAGACGACGATGATGATTCCCGATATGCCATGGTGGATACGAAGGGTGAGCTGACGATGCTTCCGCGCTCGGTGCGTGAAGTCTATGTCTGGAATGACCGGTATGTAGTGTTTGCCAACAGTGACTATAAGGCCGGTGTCATGACATTTGACGGCGAGACAAAAGTGCGTGCCAAGTATGACGGAATTGAATTGCTTGCCAATGGAAAATTTCTCGCAGGGCGTGACGGTAAGGTAATGTATGTCAATGTCAACGGAGACACAGAGAGACTTCGCGACAATACAAATTCTGCAATTGGCTATCCATATACCCTTAGCAAGATTTTTGATTTCGGGTTCGAACTTGTCACAAGAGACAATGATGACGACGAATATGAGATGTGCGACTATTCAGGCGAGACGCATGGCGATGATATGGAGAGATACAAAGGACATGTGAATCTGAATACGGTCTATTCCGACTATTATGATTATGATGCTGTCACACGCAACCTGCTCAGCCTGTTTGACGCCAAAGGTCTGAGCGCATATCCGTTCGGATCGCTGATGAGCCGTTATGTCGATTCGTCGCGTTCTACCGAATGGTATCGTGGCGACCGTTCGCTCAGTGTCGATTTGAGTACTGATTTCCGGTATTTTTATGTGTCGTCGCTCACACTGAGTTCCGACAACAATATCGTGTATGACTCCACTCCCTATGCATCGTATTACACCTGGAGCTTCAATCCCGAATCGCGTGTCGACTCCTTCACTCTTGCGTTGAAATTCTATTCCGGCAAATACCGCGAGGACCTGCCTGAGCGTCTGGCGGCCGCCCTAAGCTCGAAATATGGCGTTAGTTTTGGCGGAGA
This sequence comes from uncultured Muribaculaceae bacterium, assembly GCA_947174275.1. Classification (GTDB taxonomy): domain Bacteria; phylum Bacteroidota; class Bacteroidia; order Bacteroidales; family Muribaculaceae; genus JAGBWK01. The sequence continues at coordinate 3,582 of CAMWIJ010000002.1, read as the reverse complement.
CAACAGTGTGACCGGCAACGGCTACGATACCGTTACGCTAAAGATATCAAGAAGCGGCTGGGGGCTTGCTCCCGCATCGCGGAATGTCGAGATTGTCGACTCCGCTGCTGTAGACACATGCGTCGTCGAAGAAGTAATATGGGTCACTGACTCTGTCATGTAAGACTGAAAGTTGATGAACGAACGTCTGCGGATATGGCTGATGGCTGCGGTTGTGGCGATAACATTTTTTATCAACAACCGCACGTTGCAACCCGACATCATGGAGTCGCGCAACCTTGTGACGGCGCGCGAGATGGTGGAGACGGGCCAATGGCTCGTGCCGACCATGAACGGCGAGCTGCGTCTTGAGAAACCGCCGTTGCCCACCTGGGTGTCGGCTGTGGTTGAAAGCGTCAGTCCCGACGACATAGCCGCGCAGAGAGCCGTGGCATCGCTTTTCGGTGTCATGCTGGTGGTGTTTTTCTATCTGCTCTGCCGCGATATCTTCAAGGTCGACCCGGTCATAGCTGTCATATTGCTGTGCACCTGCTACCAGTTCATGCTGATGGCGCGCACCGTGTCGTGGGATATCTACACCCACGGTTTCATGCTTGGCGCGATATATTTCATGGCGATGGCTGTCAGGGAGCGTGGCCGTCAGTTAGGACGTTTCTGCCTTGCCGGCGTTTTTGCCGGATTGTCGGTGATGAGCAAAGGCCCGGTGTCGCTGTTCGCCCTGTTTCTGCCCTTTGTGATGGCATGGAGCCTGTTCGGACGTCAGTCAATGCGCGGCAAATGGGGCTCAGTCGGCGTGATGGCGCTTGTCACCATAGTGGCAGGCTGCTGGTGGTATGCATATATCCATATATTTCATGCCGATGAATGGCAGGCAGTCATGGCTAAGGAGACCGGCTCGTGGCTCAACCGCAATGTGCGTCCGTGGCATTATTACTGGAAATTTTTCCTTGAGGCCGGAGTGTGGGCGCTGCTGCTCGTGACCGCTACGGTGATGGTGCTCCGCCGCGGTTTCCGTGGCGACAGGGAGCGCCTTGTGCCGGTGATGTGGATGCTGTTCTGCCTGCTTCTGCTTTCCTGCATGCCTGAGAAAAAAACGCGCTATCTGCTGCCGCTGCTCATTCCTGCGGCGGTGGTGATGGCTCAGGCTGTAGGCGTATGGTGCGCGTCGTTCGCCTCGCGCAAGAGTGCCGATATCCCGCTCTACCGTCACAACGGCGGAGGTGAGCCGGCGTGGCCTTTCCGCCTCAATGCCGGATTGCTTGCCGCGGTGTGTCTCGCCATACCCGTGATATCGTTTCTGCTCGCCTTCCGCAAGGATGTCATGACGCTGCCCGCATGGTGCGCGGTGGCAGTGGTTTCGCTTGGCGCGGCGTGGCTTCTGGTGCGCGCCGCAATCAGGCTGCGCCCGCTGACGATGGTATATGCTGTCGGTGCCGATTACTCGCTGCTTGTGCTGTTTGCATTTCCCGTTGTCGGCAATTTCATCAACGGCACTACGATGCAGACTATAACCGCGGCCGTCAACACGCCGCAGATGAAGCAATATCCGCTCTATTCGCCCGCGGGTGAGGAGTTGCGCATCGAGATGGTCTATCAGGCGCGCCGCAATATACGTCCGCTCGCACTCGACTCGGCCGATGAGGTGATGTCGCGGCTGCCTATGATACTGATGACGCATGAATATGCCGGCGACCGTCTGCCTGCAGAGGTTCTTAACCGGGTCGACACTGTGGCGCTCGGCGAGTTCGACTGCAACAAGCGTCCGAAAGGCACGCGCAGACATTCCCCTCTGTTTGTCTACCGACTGACTCTATTACAGCACGCGACAGAGCGTGCCGACTCTATAACCAATCATATCGATAATGTTTCTGCAACCCAACAAAACAGGTGATTACGATTTTACGATAATCGTACCCGTATATAACGAGGAGGACAACATGGCGGCAGTCGAAAAGCGTCTGGCCGACTATCTGCCGACTGCTTCGCGGCGCGCATGCGTGCTGTTTGTCAACGACTGCTCGACCGACAATTCGCTCGCGCTGATAAAGGATATCTGTGCGCGCAACGACCATTTCTATTACATCTCGTTCGTGCGCAACGGCGGACTGTCAGCAGCCCTCAAAGCCGGCATAGACTATGCATGGTCGACTCTTGTGGGATATATTGACTCCGACCTGCAGACCGCTCCCGAGGATTTCAATCTGCTTCTTGCCCATGCCGATGAGGCAGAGCTTGTCACAGGCATCCGCGCCGACCGCAAGGACACCGGTTTCAAGAAACTGCAGTCGAAGATAGCCAACGGTTTCCGTCGCTCTATGACGCATGACGGCGTGGCCGACACCGGCTGTCCGCTCAAGGTGATGCACACCGATTATGCCAAGAGGGTGCCGTTCTTTACCGGCATGCACCGTTTTCTGCCTGCGCTCATACAGTTGCAGAAGGGCAGGGTGATGCAGATGCCGGTGCGTCATTTCCCGCGCGTGGCAGGCAAATCGAAATATCATCTGTGGAACCGGCTCGCCGGTCCGTTTAAGGATTGTTTCGCCTACCGGTGGATGCGCAAGCGCTATATCAACTATGACATAGAAGGCGGCAATCTGTAGATTACTGCCACGGAGAAAAGTATGAAGCGATATTTCATAAAACTCAGCTATGACGGCGCGGCATATCACGGCTGGCAGGTGCAACCGGGCGCAGTGACCGTGCAGCAGTGCGTAGAGGAGGCTTTGGGCAAAGTGCTCAGACGGCCGACTCCCGTAGTGGGGGCAGGACGCACGGATGCCGGTGTCAACGCGCGCGTCATGGTGGCTCATGCCGACATGCCTGAGGATATTGTCGAGAAAGACAAAGCCCGGTTGCTGCGTTCGCTCAATTCGCTCACCGCGCGCGACATAGCCTTTCACGATATCGTCGAGGTGGCGCCCGACGCGCATGCCCGTTTCGATGCCCGCCGCCGCACCTACCGCTATTTCGTGCATCATGGCTGCGACCCGTTCATGCGGCACTATTCGCTAAATATAGCACCTCTTGATTACACGGCTATGAACGAAGCTGCCGCGTTGCTCACCGAGGTTGACGATTTCACATCTTTTGCAAAACTGCATGCCGATACGCGCACCAATATATGCAGGGTAGACTCCGCGGTGTGGGTCAAGGCATCGGCTCAGCCGGCAGCCGCGGGCATGATCTGTGGTGACGGCACGATGGCTTCCGGCATCGGCGAGCAAGGATGTCAGTATTATTTTGAAATCAGTGCCGACCGCTTTCTGCGCAACATGGTTCGTGCCGTTGTCGGCACGCTCGTTGAGGTAGGCCGCGGTAAGATGACGCTCCGGCAGTTTAAGGAAGTTATAGAGCGACGTGACCGCTGCGAGGCGGGCACTTCCATGCCTGGCAACGCTCTCTTTCTGTGGAACGTGGAATACTGATAAACTTCAGCTTCGGCAATATAAACGAGGGTGTTGCATAACCTCATATTGTAGGGACGCACGGCTCGTGCGTCCGAGTCTGATGCTTGGTAATCAGCATGTTGGCGGACGCACGAGCCGTGCAATGTCACTAACTTAAGACTAAATTCCACGT
>CAMWIJ010000001.1 GCA_947174275.1 uncultured Muribaculaceae bacterium | reverse complement strand
CTACGCCGAACACCTTGCCGATTTTCATCTTGGCGGCATGATTGGTGATTACCGATCCGCCGTTCATCTCAGAACCGGTGCCTGCCATTGTCAGAACAGCACCTACCGGGATTATTCGCTCCCCGGGTGTCGGATCTTCCTGTTTTACCCAGAACCGTTGCCACGCGTCACCGTCATACCACGCCGAAACGCTGACAGCCTTGGCATAGTCGATTGTCGAGCCGCCACCGACAGCAAGAATGAAATCGACGTTGTTTTCGCGTGCCACCTTAACGCCTTCGTTCAATTTTTCGACCGTGGGATTAGGCATTACTCCCGGTAGTTCCACCACTTCTTTACCGGCAGATTTGAGTGCGGAGATAACATCATCATAGATGCCATTGCGCTTTATAGAGCCGCCCCCGTATGTGAGTAACACTTTCTTGCCGAAAGGCTTTAACGCCTCTACAAGATTTTCCTGTGCCTTGTCTCCGAAGAATAATTTCGTTGGGTTGTCATATACAAAATTTCCTAACATAGTCCGTTATTTTATGAGTTGTTTCTTTTCGTCAACAATTAACTGTTCAAAATTATTTTGATCTTGGCAAAAAATTAGAGAGTGTTTGGATTTAGAAACCGTTATCAGTATCCACAATGCAAAATTAACTCAAAAGAAGCAATTGACAATAACCAATATTACGCTTTCTCCTACCCTGCCCCGCTGTATTTTGCCATTGCTTCCTTGTCTTTCGCCATCGCATGCTAAACTTTTCAAGAGCCTGATGTCTTTATTATATAACACGTTTTAATATTATTTTGAAAAGTTACTTTTAATCTTGACATGGAATTGAAAAAAATGACCATCAGAGCCGTAGCATCGCTTGCCGCCGTATGCGCGGTTTCGGTTGCAGCGGCATCTTGCTCAGGCAAGACAGCCTCTGCCGACAGCAATCAGCCTGCGCCGCAGGAAAAGAGTGAAAAGAAAAGCGGCCGGCCCGGAGGCCCACAACTCGGCACCCCCGGCGGCGGCCCTGTCATCGACAAAAGCGGAGACGCCGTGCTCCAGGCCATGATAAAGGCTGAAGTGCCGGAATTCAAGCAGCTTGAATACAAGGATACAAAAACGGGCAAGACAATCAGTTACAATCTGTTCTCGCCTAAAAATGCCGACAGCACCAAAAAATATCCGCTGGTGCTTTTCATGGCCGACGCAAGCACTCCCGGCACTGACGTGACACGCCCGCTCACACAGGGCTACGGCGCACTCGTCTGGGCCACCGACCGATGGCAGGCAGAAAATCCGTGTTATGTGCTTGTGCCTCAATATTCCGGCGTGGCTGTCAACGACGCCTACGAGCACACCGACGAAGTCGATATGGTAATCCGGCTCGTAGACGACGTGGCAAAAAACAACAATGTCGACAGAAACCGGCTATACACCACCGGACAGTCGATGGGCGGCATGATATCCATGTACTATAACGTGACATATCCCGACATGTTCGCAGCTTCGATATTTGTCGACTGCCATTGGGACAGCGCCACTTTCCCCGAACTGGTAAAGCATAAGTTCACATTTATCACAGCCGGCAAGGCCGGCACTTTCGGAGCACTCGAAGAAGCTGCCGACAAAGCCGGTGTGAAATATGAATACGAAGAGTGGAGCGCACGGCTTCCGCAGGAGCAGCAAGACAGCCTCGCCGCTGCCGAGCTCGCAAAAGGCGCTCCCATCAATATCATAAACTTCGAGTCAAAGACAGTGCTCCCTGCCGACGGCAAGGGCAGCGAGCACATGTATTCATTCGACTACGCTTACCGCCTGACTCCGGTGAGAGAATGGCTTTTCAGACAAAGCAAATAAATTGTTTAAGGTAAAAAAGATTGTTTGCGTAAGGGAGAATTTCGTTCCCGGAATTCTCCCTTTCCATTTTCAAAAATTTTCACACGTATGCACTTACATAAATTCCTCATAGCCTCGGCCACAACCGCAGCCATTATCGGAGGCGGAGCTTCCATGCAGGCCAAAGATACCGGCAGCCTCAGATTTGACAACATCTCGTCAAAACAGGCTTCATTGACAATGCCCACGGGCCAGACCGTAGAATACACAGCCTACGAAGGCATTTTCTATGTCACCAACGTCGAGGATTCGGTTTACCAGACTCTCAACATATACGTACCGCAGACATTGAAATACGGAGATGCGACACCGATATTCCTGCGCACATACATCGGCGGCTACATGGCAGCCACAGCAAAGGCGCCATCGGCATCCGACGCCACCGGACGCGCCCTTCAGGAAGGTTATGTCGTGTGCATCCCCGGCTCGAGAGGAGCCAACTCCACCGTCACCCGCAACGGCAAGACAATATACACAGGCACTGCACCCAACGGACTGCTCGACCTGAAAGCCGCCATTCGCTACCTGCGCTACAATGACGACCTTATACCCGGAAGCGCCGAACGCATAATCATCGACGGCACAAGCGCCGGCGGTGCCATGTCGGCACTCGTAGGCTCAACCGGCGACCGGCCCGAATACGACGGATATCTGCGCAAAATGGGCGCGGCAAAGACCTCCGACAAAGTGTTCGCCTCTGTATGCTACTGCCCTATCACCGACCTCAACCACGCCGACATGGAATATGAATGGCTCTACGGATGCACCAACACCGGCGTGCGGCATCTCAGTCCCGACCAGATTGCCATCTCCGACCAACTCGCCGCCGAATGCCCCGGTTACATCAACTCGCTCGGTCTCAAGGATGACGCCGGCAACCTGATTACAGCCGACAACTATAAGGACTATCTCAAGACTTTCCTTATCGCTTCAGCCCACAAGGCGCTTGAGGAAGGATGCGAGATACCCGACACAATAGGCATAATACGATACGTCGACCGACCCGATTTCGGCGGCCGTCAGATGCGTCCCGCAAACGGCGACGGACGCGGTGCGCCTTCATTCGGCCCCGCCGGCTCACGTCCCATGTTCAACAACAACTCCGACTTTGTCACCGACATCGACCTCGACAAGTATCTGAGTTATGTGGCAAGCGTCACTCCGCTTAAAACTCCGCCGGCATTCGACCAGTACGGTGTATTGATCGACACCCCCACTCCCGAGAACAATGTGTTTGGCAACACCGAGGGCACTCCCGCCAATTTCACCGATTTCAGCCTGCGCCACCGCCTGCACGACGACAGCGCCACGCTTGACAAGGATATGGTGAAACGAGTGTTTATAATGAATCCAATGAACTTCATCTCACCCGACGCCGCATCAGTGGCCGGCCACTGGTTCATCAGACACGGAGCAAAAGACCGCGACACATCATTCCTTGTGCCGGTAAACCTCGCCACAAAACTTAAAAACTCCGGATTTGACGTAAACTTCTTCCTGCCCTGGAACCGCCCCCACAGCGGTGACTACAACCTCGACGACCTTTTCAGCTGGATTGACAGCATTGCCCGATGATAACAGAAACAAAACTGTCACTTAAAAAATATGCCGCTGTCATCGCCATACTCATAGTGTTGGTGATGACAGTGCTTGATGTCACGCTCGTCAACGTGGCATTACCGGTCATGGCCGACAAGTTCGGTGTGTCTGACTCATATACCGTGTGGATCGTAACCATATATCAGCTTGCAATAACGATGCTGCTGCTCCCGCTCTCTTCGGCAGGCGACCTGTTCAGCTACCGCCGCAACTTTCTCACAGGTGTGGCGGTGTTCACTCTCGCATCGGCATTGTGCGCGGCCTCTGTCAGCTTCCCGATGATACTCGCCGCACGTGCGCTCCAGGGCATCGGAGCCGCATGCGTGATGAGTGTCAACATAGCCCTGACACGCCTTATATATCCGCGCCACATACTCGGCCGCGGTCTCGCCCTCAACGCCATGGTCATAGCCATAGCCACAGCGGCCGGACCAACAATCGCCGGCTGCATTCTCTCCGTGTCATCATGGCACTGGCTATTTCTGATAAACGTGCCGTTCGGCATAGCGGCCTATATCATCGGACGCCGGCTGTTGCCGGCCAACCCTCCCAAAGAGCAAAAACCGCGTTTCGACTGGATAAGCGGCATTGAAAACGCCATCGTGTTCGGACTCATTTTCTATTCGCTCGGAAGCTTTGCCCGCAAAGGCGACATCGCCACAAACGCCTGCCTCATAGCCATAGGCCTCATAGCGGGATTTTTCTATGTCAGGCGCCAGCTCGACAAGCAATATCCGATGCTACCCGTCGATCTGTTCAGAATAAGGCTCTACTCGCTCAGCATAGCCACCTCCGTATGCTCTTTCATCGCACAGAACCTCGCAATGATATCGCTGCCGTTTCTTTTCTTCAACAATCTTGGCTTCAGTGAAATCACCACCGGACTGCTGATGACGCCGTGGCCGCTCGCCACAATGATTGTCTCACCGCTCGCGGCAAAATTTGTAGAGCGGCATAATCCGGGCATAACCGCTGCCGCCGGCATGGGTGTCTATGCCTTAGGCATAATACTGATGTTCATGCTCCCCCGCGCCGGGGTGTCTGAACTCGACATAATATGGCGCATGGCCGTGTGCGGCATAGGTTTCGGCCTCTTCCAGACCCCCAACAACATAGTGATGGTTATCGCCACACCAGTCCATCGCACCGGAGGCGCCGGCGGCATGCAAAGCACCGCACGCCTTGTCGGACAGACTCTCGGCGCCACTGTCGTCACGCTTGTTTTTGCACTGACCGCCACTTCTCTGTCAGTGAATATATGCCTGTACATCGCTCTGGCCACAGCCCTGGTCGCCGGAACTCTCAGCCTCACACGCGCAGGCAGCCTGCAGGCCGGCGGCATCACCGGAGGCCGATAGAGCCGGTCAGGCCGCGGCCGGCTGCGCCCTGCATGCCTTATACGACAGCAGAAGCGACACGAACGAACACGCGCCCATCACGCAATAAGTCGAAATCTGGATGGTGCCGAGACCGACAAGCGGAGTCACAATGCCACCGAACAGAAAGCCGGTAGCGCCAACTATAGCCGAGGCCCACCCTATCATGGTCTTTCCCTCGGTCATCGCAAGCGTTGTCGACGAGGTAAACACCATTCCGACGCAGAACAGCATGACGAATACAAGCACCTCATATCCCCAGAAACCGATGCCGAGAAAATAGCTGCACATCTGAAGCACCGAGCACACAAACATTCCCGCACATCCGATGCGCGATGCATTGGCGATATGGCGGAGCTTAAGCGACAGCATTGATCCGCTGCCTATGCCGAGCGAATTGATGCCGAACAGCACACCGAACATCAGTTCCGACAGACCGAAATCATTCTGAAGTATAAACGACGCCGAAGAGATATATCCGAAGAGAACGGCGTTAGCCATGCCGAAAATAAGCACATAACGCACGTAAGCCCGGTTGACAAGCAGAGAGCCTGCCTGCGTGAACAGACTGCGCAGACTGCCTTTGTAGCGCTTCCCGGCCGCATGCGATTCCCTGAAAGGCACCGACACGATATAAAGAACCGCTCCGATTGCAAGCAGTATGCAGAAAATACCCTTCCAGCCTATGGCGTCGGAAAAGAGCCCGCCTACAACAGGTGCCGTCACCGGTGCGATGCCGTTGATGGCGCCTATCACTGCCAGTGTCTTTGCAAGCTCACGGCCGCTGTAGCAGTCGGTAGCCACCGCACGCGAAAGCACCACGCCACCTGCCCCTCCGAGCCCCTGGAAGAAACGGCAGACATTGAGTATCTCTATAGTCGGAGAGAAGATGCTCGCCAGCGTGGCAAGTATAAACAGCAGCAGTGCCGATTTCAGAAGAGGACGCCGGCCCCACTTGTCGCTGAGAGGCCCGAATATCAGCTGCCCGGCGGCAAGTCCGAGTATACACGCGGCAAGACTCATCTGCACGGCCGAGGGAGTCGTATGGAATTCCGCGGTCATGACAGGCAGCGCCGGAAGATACATATCGGTCACGAGAGGCGGGAAAGCCGCCAGCGCGCCAAGAAGAAGATAGAGATAGACTAGATACTTTTTCCCAAACTGTTGTTCCATTTTTTCAATCTTTATTTTAGAGTATGTTTATCAAATGCAAGCCTCAACAAAAAGAGCCTGTTGATATTCTCAACAAGCTCTTATCTGTTACACGATTAATTCAAATCCGGTGGCTTTCGGAATGCAAAATTAATCATTTTTTCTGAATTTTCGCTTCTTTTTTCGAACGACGCAGATGACGTATCCAGATATAATATCCGGTCAGAGGCAGTGACGCGCCGAGCAATGCTCCGAGAAACCAGACTATTCTTGTGAACATGCCGCCAAGAGCGCCGGTGTGCACTGAATAAATCCAGCCTCTGAGGCGGTCGGCGCCATTGGCGTCGGCATAGCTTGCCGACGGCGTAATCTCGCCGGAGCGACGGCTGAACTCAAAGCGGTCGGATGCGCGCACGTTGCCTGAATTGCCGAGCGTAACGGTAGCGGTCTCATTGCCGACTGTGATCTGCGGAGCATCAGTATAGCGTGCGGCAAGCTCGTCATAGACCTGCTGCCAGCGGCCGAACTCCGAACGGTGACGTCCGCCACCTTCGCCGCGGCCTTCGCCTCTGCCCTCTCCGCGGCCTTCTCCACGACGGCCGCCTTCACGGCCTTCGCGGCCTCCATCGCGGCTCTCCTCGGAGCCGTCGCGTCCGTTGCCGCCTCGATTGCCACGTCGGCCGCCTTCACGTTCAGGTGCCGCATCATCACCCTTTGGCTTTCCGGCCGAGGGTGCCTGCTGCATGTTGCGCGGGGTGTGTTCAACGCCACACACGGCGTAGAATGCCGACCTATACCAGTCAAACGACCATGTAAGACCTGTCAGCGCCATCGCAAGCACAAAAACCAGAGCATACATACCGCCTGCCACGTGCAGCCCCTTCCAGAACCCTTTCCAGCCCTGAGAGAACGGAATGCTGATGCTGCGTCTGAAATTTTTTCTTGCCCGCGGCCACCATATCACAACGCCTGTGACAAGAGCGATGACAAACACCAGAGTAGAGATGCCGACAAGCAGTTTGCCAATCTTGACCCCTTCGCCGTGCGGATTGGCGCTGTCGAGCAGCCAGCGGTGAAGCTTGAACATTGTCGAGAAGAAACTTCCGCGTTCGTAGCGGCCTGTTATCTCGCCTGTATACTGGTCGACAAACAGCGAGGCTCTGCGGGGTTTTGACAGGTTGACCTGATAGGTGCGCGACTTGTCGCTGAACACTGTCACGCCTGTGATTGATACACTGTCGGGCAATGTGGCCTTCACCCCTTCCATAAGTTCTCCCATGGGAAGAGGCTCGTCTTTGACCTCGCTTACATAATAGACTTCACTTCTTGCCGATCGGGTTACTTCAGGCTCGAATATGAGCATGGCTCCCGAGAAACAGACCAGTGTCACGATTATGCCGAAGGGCACCGAAAGCCAGAGATGAATCTTTCTGAAAAACTTCATAGCGGTGAATTTATTTTACCGGAGTAAGATAACCGAAACCGGTGATGTCGTTGGCCTCGATTGTGACACCTTTGACTGCGCGTGCGGTCGATGTGTTGATTGCATAGATCGAAGGATGCTCGTCAGTGACATTGATGGGGATATACACATTGCCGTTGGCTGCATATACCGTCTTGCCGATTGACGACACATTTTCGGGCAGACCTGTCACATAGGTGAGTTTCTTGTCTGACGCGTCAAATATGGCGAGATCGGTGGCGACTGCGCCTGATTCGGTAAGCGCGCGGTCATACATCACCATGAGGAAGCAGTCACTCCCTGCAGGCCAGCAGCGCATGAACGAGCGGTTGCCGCCCGGAGTCTGGGCTTCGATGTCGCAGTAATAGTCGTCAAACTTGGTTGAGCCGGCCGGGATGCGGCATACACCTGCGGGAAGATTCGTCTGCTGACCCTTGTCGGTCATGGTCTTTGAATAGCTTGACGAGAACACATAGATATCGCCGTTGTCGGCAGTCCATACGGTCTGGTAATACTGTGAGCGGTAACGTCCGCAGGGTGAGCTTATCCTGTCGGTATGCGCAATGGTCGGATTTGTCATGTCGTCGTTGTCATAGATGGCTACCCAGCAATCGTTGGGATATTGTGTGCCGACAAGTTCACCGGCTTTGTAAGCACCTGAGCCCGAGCCGCCGGCGGTGTCGTGAACGAGGTGTTCGAATCCGGGACGTATCCAGTTGCCGTTGTTGTCAGCGACGCCATACTGGCTCAGACCCATCGGCACAACTCCGCAGTAGAGTTTCGAGCCACTCTGTTCGGCGCCTGCAAGTGTGACATACTCGCCGTTGCCGAGGAAGTTTTCCATCGAATACTTGCCTGAGGCCGTATTGTTGGTTGTCTTGGTCTCATTGACGACATTGAGGTAAGTGACAAGCAGAGTCTTGGGCAGGTATCCGTGGCTGTCGGCAAACTCAGCCGGACCATCGCCGGTCGACATCGTGATTATGTCGTTGTCGTATGCTCCGTAAGAAGAGAAACGGCTGATGCTGTATTCGATATCGCGCTGTTTCATTTCTCCGTCGGCGCCGAGCACAAAACTGCGTGTGGTGCCGTTATTACCCTGGTTGTAGGTCAGCGCATAGAGGTAGTTTTTGTAGAACACCCACTGGGTTGCGCCGTCATTGAGCAGACCGTTGTTGATGGTTGAGATTGTGCCCTCGTCGAGCGACGTGCCTGTCACCAGGTCGTATGATGTCGCATTGGAGCCATTGATAGTTGTGGCAAACACATATTTGCCGTCAGAACCGGCACCGGAAGCACCTGGAGCACCGGGCTCGTCACTGTCAGAGCATGCGCTGAGCGCAACTGCGGGAATTACCGCGGCTGCAAACACGCGGACAATTGATTTGATCTCTTTCATATATCTGATAATTTTAATTAGTTTCCGAAATAAATTCTGAATTTGCCATAGAATGCACGGCCGGCTTTCTGCAGACTGAAGTTGTCGTAGAGCTTGGCGTCGGTGAAGTTGCGGCATTCGAACGACACATTGTATCGGCCTCGCTTTATCGAATAGGTGACAGTGAGATTGTGAGCCCACTGGTCGGGCACGATATAATCACTGTTGTCTGACCCTATATTTGCCGCATAATAACAGAATTCGCGGGTGTATTGCGTGTCATAAGTCACTGTAAGCACATTGGACTTGCGCCCGAGTCCATGCCAGTAGAAGTTGACGTCGGCATCGGCAAACATATAGGGAAGGTTGGGCATGCGCTCCTTATATGTCAGGTTGGAGGCCGAGCTGCCCTGGACCGTTGGCATATTGTCGCGCACATCCATGCGGGTGAAATTGCCGCCGGCGCTGAGCCAGCGCGAGAAATTGTAACGGGCCGAGATATTGAAGCCGACGGTCGACACACGGCCATAGTTGATATATGTGGCGGCTGATTTGCCTCCACTGAGCGCCATGATGTTGCGCTGTATGTAGTCGCGCGTGTCGCGGTAGATAAATCCGGCTTCGGCATAGATGACATTGTTGCCGAATGTGCCGTTGTAGCTCAGATTGAGGTTTACGTTGTGGCTCGTCTCCGGTTTCAGACTCATGTCACCTACCTCAAGATCCTCGTCGCCGAACATCTCCTCGATAGTCGGAAGGCGACAGGCCCTCTCATAGGATGCCTTGAACTGGAAACCCGCAGGCATGAACCATGTGCCGGCAGCTCCGTAACCCAAGGTGCTGACCGAACGCGATGTCAACTCGTAGGTATCCTGCGCCGACGTCGATGCAATCGGGCCCGACACATACTGATAGTAATGTTTGCCGAAAGCCGTGACGTTGAAGCGCGCGTCAGGCACGAAACGGTATGACAGTCCGGCGATGTTCTTGCTCGTCACCTTCGGGAACTCGTCTTTGCCGGGAGGTGATGTAAGCAGATCTTCGTTTGACCGGTTGAACGTGTTGAACACATCGCTTAGGGTGAACAGGTGCTTGTCGCCGAGACGGTAGCTTGCAGTAGCCGCACCCGACCAGTTGTTGTTGATCGACCGGGAATTCTGATAAGACTGCTCTCCGGGAGAATTAAGTCGGGCGGTCTGACCCAGCCAGTTGTATTTTACCGACGACGTGTCGACGTTGTTGGTGATATTGCGGTTATAGTTGGCGTTGAGTGACACGTCGAGACCTTTGGTGACGAGATTGCGCTTGGCATATTCAAGCGAGGGCATCAGCGAGTATCCGTGGCGGTGTTTCTGACCGTAGACAATCTCCTGACGCACGCCGGTCTGTATCTCCTTGTACATGTGCGAGTAAGTGAAGCCCAACAACATGCGGTCGGCCCAGCTCTTGTTGACAAAACCCAGCTTGCCCACGACAGCTTCATTGTGATACGTGTCGTTGAAACGCTGCACATGCACTTTTTTCTTGCGGTTGATGGCTCCCGTCTCAAAGTCTTCTACAGGAGTGTCAACCCAATAGTTGTTGTCGGAATAGTTTTGAAACGCATTGATTTCATATTTGAAACCGCTTGCAAGCGTCTGCCCGAAGTTGACATACGATTTGTGGGTGTTGAAAGACCCGTAGGAATATGATGCGTCGACAAACCATCTGCGCTGGCGCCGCGGAGTCACGATGTTGATGACTCCGCCGAGCGCGTCGGCTCCGAAGCCCACAGGCACCACGCCGCGATACACTTCTATGCGCTCGGCAAAATTGACCGGAATGTTGTTAAGCCCGAACGAACTGCCCACACCTTCCTGCGGCACTCCGTCGACAAACACCTTGACATGCTTGCCGCTGAATCCGTCCATCGTAACGGCCATATCCGAGCCGACTCCTCCGCTTTCACGTATTTTCATGCCGGGAGCCTTGGCAAGCGCCTCGCTCAGGGTCTTGGTCGTATTGACAAGATCCTGCGTGTTGACTGCCGTGGCGTTAAACGCCGAATTCTTCAGCTTGCTGAGAGAGTTGCCTACCACGATGACTTCGCCGAGCTGCGCAGCCGGCTTGAGCTTGACGTTGACACGCGCACGGTCGCCTGCCTTTATGGTGACTTTCACCTCCTGCTTCTCAAATCCTACAGAAGATAACACCAGCGTGTATTCCCCCTCTGGTGCCTGAAGGTGATACAATCCTTTTTCATTTGTCGTTCCAGACACGGATGTTCCCTTTAGAAACACAGTAGCGTAATCAATCGGCTCACCGTCGGTGGAAAGCACTTTCCCTGAGACCATTCCTTCGCCGTCACCGGCCCATGATGTTACTGCGACAAACAGCAGTGCGGCAATACTTGCCAGATATCTTTTCCAGATTAACATTGTACCTATTATTGTTTTCACAGTGCAAATTTCGGAAGCTTAACCTGACCGTGAAATACCCAAAAGTGATTAGCAGGCATATATTTATCTGATACACAAATATTTACATTTTAACAAAATTTTATCAAATTGGCAAACGACATAAAATCAAGGGCAAACTGACCGCATTACCTGCTTCCCGCCCTCCTCTTGGGCGCTATGCGTTCATGCATATACTGAAATACCACAAAAAACACCGGCACAAGAAACAGCAGCGCCAGAGTGCCAGCCAGCAGACCGCCCACAGTGCCGACCCCGACCGATATGTTTCCGTTGGCACCGACTCCCGACGCGAACATCAGCGGCAGCATGCCCACCACCATCATCGTGGCAGTCATCACGATAGGACGGAACCTCGCCTTGGCAGCCGACAGTGCCGCCTGCACCAGACCCATACCCTCCTTGCGCCGCGCAGTGGCATATTCAGTAAGAAGGATTGCGGTCTTGGCAAGAAGCCCGATAAGCATTATCAGACCGATCTGCATATAGATATTGTTTTCCAGACCCCACCAGCGGGCAAACAGGAAGGCTCCGGCAAGACCGAAAGGCACAGCCGCGATTACGGCAAACGGGATTGTTAGGCTTTCGTAGAGAGCCGCCAGTATGAGATATATGAATGTCAGACAGATGCTGAACACAATCACTGTGGTGTTGCCTGTCGATGACTCCTCGCGCGACATGCCTCCGAACTCATATCCGTAGCCCACGGGGAGCGATGTGGCGGCCACCTCCTTTATCGCATTGAGAGTCTCTCCCGAGCTGTAGCCGTCGCCTTGCTCGCCATAGACTGAAATCGACGGGAAAAGGTTGAAGCGCGACAGGCTCTCCGACCCGTAGACTCTCGAGAGGGTCAGAAATCCGTCGATAGAGGCCATCTCGCCCGACGATGTGCGCACAAACATGCGTGACAGCGACTCTGTGTCAAGACGCGCCTCGGGATCGGCCTGCACCATCACTCGGTATAGCTTCGTAAACCGGTTGAGATTTGATGAATAACGGCCTCCCACATATCCCGACAGAACAGACAGCACATCGGCCGGCGACACACCTGCTTTCAGACACTTCACGGCATCGACCTCGACGAGATATTGCGGATATTTGGTGTCGAAGGTGGTGTAGGCACGCGATATCTCCGGACGCTTGTTGAGGTCATCGATAAACGCTTTGGTCACCTCGAGAAGCTCGTCGGTGGTCTTGCCCGAGCGGTCCTGCACATAGAGTTCGAAGCCGCTGCCTGTGCCATATCCCGAAATCATCGGCTGCTGCGAGGCGCGCACCTGAGCATTGGCGATATCGGCCGTGCGGGCGTATATCTCTCTGATTACGGTGTTTATGTCATGTTCCTGCCCCTTTCTATCGCTCCAGTTGGCCAGTTTGATATTAAACGAGCCGGCCGATGCCGACTGGTCGTGTCGGGCATTCTTGCCGCTGACACGTGAATATATGTATATTTCCGGAATATCCTTTATTGCATCCTCCACCATGTCCATTATGCTCTCGGTCTCGGCAAGGTTTGACCCTACAGGCACCTGCACGTTAAGGCTTATGACACCCATATCCTCCTGTGGCACAAGTCCGGTCTTTGTGGTTTTCATAAGCCACACCAGGCCGCCGGCCGCAATGACAAACAGCATCAGCACGACCCATCTTCTTCTGAACAGGAACATTATGCCCGTGCGATACTGTCCGACCACCGCTCCGAGCGACGCGTCAAAAGCACTGTGAAAGCGCTCCAGATAATTCTTTTTCTCACCCTCACGCTTGCCGGGGCGCATCAGCAACGCGCTCAGCGCCGGACACAGAGTCATCGCATTGAGCAGCGAGATGCCGACGGCAACAGCCATCGTAAGACCGAACTGCTTGTAGAACGTGCCCGACGTTCCGCCCATGAAACATACCGGAATAAATACGGCCATAAACACTATCGTAGTCGTAATGAGGGCTGCCGACAGCCCCCCCATGGCCGACACCGTGGCTTTATACGGGTCGCGCTCGCCGGCCTCGAACTTCGCCTTTACAGCCTCCACCACCACCACCGAGTCATCGACCACCGTGCCGATTACAAGCACAAGGGCAAAGAGGGTGAGCATGTTGAGCGTAAAGCCCACCGCATAAAGAAACGCGAACGTTCCCACCAGCGATACCATAATCGACACCGTAGGGATTATGGTCGCCCTCCAGTCGTGAAGGAACAGATACACGACAAACACAACAAGTATCAGGGCTATCACGAAAGTCTCAACAACCTTGTCAATCGAGGCATCGAGAAAATCCTTCGTGCTCTGTATATCCTCGAGCACCATCCCTTTGGGGAGATTCTGCCTTATTTCATCCATCGTGCGGTCAATCTCCTCTATCACCTCATTGGCATTGGACCCGGCGGTCTGGGCTATCATCGCATTGGCTCCGGGGTGACCGGCAGTCTGGCTTATCATGGCGTAATTCTGCGCGCCGAGCTCCACCGTAGCCACATCTTTCAGACGCAGCACACTCCCGTCGGGCAATGCCTTCAAGACAAGATTTTCATATTCCGACGGGTCCTCGTAGCGGCCACGGTATTTCAACACATACTGAAACGTGTTCATCGACTCGGCGCCGAGTGTGCCGGTCGGCGACTCGACATTCTGGGCGGCAAGCAGATTGTCGATGTCGGCAGGCACAAGCCCGTATTGCGACATCTTCGCCGGATCAAGCCATATACGCATGGCATATTCGGCGCTGAAGATATTGACCTCGCCGACACCCGCTATACGCGAGATCTGAGGCTCGATATTGATCTTCATGTAGTTGGTAAGGAAATTGGAGTCGAAACTGTCATCCGGACTATACAGCGTTATCGACTTGAGGGTGCTGTTCTGACGCTTGCGTATCGTCACACCGCTTTTCACCACTTCGGCCGGAAGCAGCCCCTGAGCCGAAGCCACGCGGTTCTGCACATTCACCACGGCCATGTCGGCATCTGTGCCCTGCTTGAAATATATGCTTATCGATGCAGTGCCGGTGTTGGTGGCTGTAGATGTCATATACATCATGTCCTCCACTCCGTTGATTGACTCCTCGAGCGGCACAATCACACTTTTGAGCACAGTCTCGGCATTGGCACCCGTATAGGTGGCCGACACGCGCACTGTCGGGGGAGCTATGTTGGGAAACTGCTCGATAGGCAGCTGCACCAGGCCAATAACTCCGAGTATCACTATCAGAACTGATATCACACCCGCCAGGACAGGGCGGTCGATAAATGTCTTTACTGTCATAGTAAGCTGTAAAAATTATTTATATTGGGGTTTGTCTTTTTGCGCAAATTTAAGCCATTAAACCTTATGCCCCGACATGCGTCTTATTTATAAATGGCTAATTGCGCCGATATGGTGGCAAACGACGCCGGTTCTCATATCCTACTAATTATAAAATAGTTAACTTTGCATACGGAATACAGCAACAAACTACCGATGAAGAATGTATCGATATATATCGACCTTGTGTTCTGTCTGATTGTACTGCCGGTGATGGCAATAATTTTTCCGATCGAGCGATGGTTTCACCACTTCCCGTGTTATGTCATCGCTGTCGGAGCATGGCTGTATGCGCTCTATCTGCTCAACCGTGTGCTGACAGTGCCGAGCCTGTTCAGATGCAGGCGCCGCCGGTGGCTCGGGCTTCTTCTTATTGCGGTGTCGGTGGCTGTCACATGCATCTTCGCCAACATCACGCTCTATAATCCGAAGCCCAGCATACACGACCTGGGCATCACCCGCATACTGCCGTCGGTGCAGCAATATCAGCAGGCCGTGTGGTCGCTGTTCATGATTGTGGAGGCATTCAGTTTCGCCGTCGGACTTCTGACTCAGGCCAACACGCAGAAATCACGGCGACTGGCCGTCGAGGCTCAGCGCGACAAAGCCGAAATCGAGCTCTACAGAGCCCAGATCAAGCCCCACTTCATGTTCAACACCCTCAACTCTCTCTACGGGCTGTTTCTGACCCGCGATGAAAAAGCCCTCAAATCGCTTGAAAAATATATCTCGATGCTGAGATATATACACACGACCTCACGACGCGACTTCGTGCCGTTGCACGACGAAGTCGACTACATACAGCAATATGTCGGCCTGCAGTCGCTGCGGCTCAATGAAATGACATCGGTCGAGCTGAAAACCGACATCGCCGACAACAATCTGCAGATACCGCCCATGCTGCTCGTGACATTTGTCGAAAACTGCTTCAAGCACGGAGTGTCGCCCATCGAACGCAGCAACATCACGGTCGAACTGACCGAAAAACAACGGCATCTCGTATTTTATACCCGCAACCGCATATTCCCCGTCAGACGCATCGGAGAGCACATGGGTATAGAAAACTGCCGCAAACGCCTCGAGCTTCTTTATCCCGGACGACACCGGATGGAGATATCCGACGACGGCAAATATTATCAGGTGAATTTGAATATTGATTTATAAAATTAACTGTTACCGACCGATTATGATCAAGTGTGTGGCAATAGACGACGAACCGATAGCTCTGAGCATCATAAAGGAATATTGCAGCCGTTACGGCGATGTAAAGCTCGAATGCTTCACCTCGCCGATATCAGGAATGGAATGCATCAGGACAACACGCCCCGACATCGTATTTCTCGACATCGAGATGAACTCCCACAACGGAGTGGCTCTTGCCAGAGAACTCCCCGAAGGCACATGCCTGATATTCACCACGGCATACGCCAACTACGCCATCGACGGATTTAACGTCGACGCCGTTGACTTCCTTCATAAGCCCATTTTCTATCCGCGCTTTGAGAAAGCCATGGAAAAAGCCCGCAAATATCTGAGAGTAAACGACGACAGAAACATCGGCGACACAATCACTCTGAAAGTGGAGCATAAAAATGTCGTCATCAACATCAATGACATAATCGTGGTCGAAGCGATGGACAATTACGTGAAAATCTATCGCAAAGACCTCCCCACCGTCATATCACAGATAACGATGAAAGAACTCGAGACCATGCTCCCTGCAAACATCTTCACCCGCGTGCACCGCTCCTTTATCGTCTCCCTGCGCTTCATCGAGAAATATTCCAACCGGATGATATGCCTGCACAACCACACACGCACCATCCCCGTCGGAAGAAAATATCTGTCGGTATTCAACAGCCTCACCGACATGCTACATAACAGCAACTCAATCCAAACCAACTAAATAATAAAAACAAATGAAAAGATTTTTAACATCGCTGCTCCTGACCGTAACGGCATCGGCAGCACTTACACTGTCAGCCGGAACACCCATAGCACAATCCGAACTCCCCTCAGCGGCAAAAACATTCATATCCAAACACTTCTCCAACGACCAGGTAAGGAAAGTGGAAAAAGACAACGGCCGACGCGGCACCGAATATGAAGTTGACTTCACAAGCGGCGCCGAAGTCGACTTCACGAGCAACGGCGACTGGAAAGAAGTGAAGGCAGCCCGCGGCAACGCAGTGCCCGCAGCCATCGTGCCCGCAGCCATCGCCAAATATGTCAAAGACAACTTCAGCGGACAGACCATCGTTGAGATTTCCCGCAAACGCGGCGGCTACGAAGTGGAGCTCTCCAACGGCTCCGAGCTCAAACTCACCGAAGACGCCAAACCCATGCAGGCCCGTCAGGGTCAAGGCGGAGGACGCGGCCAGCGCCGCTGACAATCCGCAGGCAACGCTGACACACTGCCACGCATCGCGTCAATTCCCCCCCCCTTGCAGTTCAGCATCAACCCTCCGAATACACCCCCAAAACGCCGCCGAGAGCCACCATCCTCCCGGCGGCATTTTTATTGCATCCAACCACCTCAAATTTTTATAAGTCAACATATTTTGAAAGCTGGGGTTCCCGAGCAAAACGCTTAATAAATAGAACGACTTTATTTGGATAGCCCCAATCATCCGAATCACAAATATCGTTTGACAGATGCCGCAATTTTTCCGTTATCATACCATGAGTCATAACGCGTGTAATTTCAGCAAATTAAGTGCACACCACATAGTTACGCTACGCGTTAAATCAAAAAAAACGGGTCGGGAGACAACGGCGGTTTAAGTTTTTTTTACTAATTTTGCAGCACCGCTCACAAAGAGCGGCCATCAAATGACAGTAACATATTTTGCAGACAGCGCATCGGTTGCGCACATCCACAACTACGCAGTAAAAGAGAACTGGAAAAGCACGGGCAGTACATGCCGAAACGCCTGACCTGACGACATCACATTCAGGTCAGCGGCCGTCATATCACCTACGGCCGCACCAACTGTTTCCCCAATAAATCACATTATATTCAATCACTTATGAACAATCTACGATTGCTCACGGGGTTGCTTGCAGCTGCCCTGCTGAGCGGCGGGACACGTGCTGTCAGTCAGACGGCTACGGTCATCACGCTTGACGAGCTGTTTCTGACAGCCGAACACAACAGCGTAAGCCTTCGCCCAGCGTTTTCGGCTCAGGAGGAAGCCGCACGCGAAATCAGCGTGGCAAAGGCTGAGCGCCTTCCCGACATCAACGCATCGCTCTCTTTCAGTTTCATCGGCGACGGTTTTACCACCAAAAGAGATTTTTCCGACTATCAGAAAGCCCCTATCCCCCACTTCGGCAACACTGCGTCGGTAAGTATCACTCAACCGGTCTACACCGGAGGCGCCATAACGGCCGGCATCGAACTCGCCGAACTGAAACTGACCGCCTCACGCTACGCCGCAGAGCTGCAGCGCGACAACATACGCTTCAGCCTGACAGGGTTTTATCTCAACATCTACAAATACTCCAACCTGCGCTCAGTGGTGGAAAGCAATATCGATCAGGCACGGCAAGTGCTCCGACAGATGCGCGACCGCTATGAAGAGGGTGCCGCGCTCTACAACGACATCACGCGCTACGAGCTGCTGGTTTCAAATCTCAGCCTGCAGCTGACACGCATCGACAACACCCTCGACATCCTCAACAACAATCTGGTGACAATCGCCGGACTGCCGGCCGGCACCAAGGTCATGCCCGACACCACGATACTCGCCCGCTCGCTTCCCGTCGACGACGAGGCTTCGTGGCACTACGACGCGATGCAAAACGCCCCGTCGATAAAGCTCGCATCATCACGCCTCGACATGTCACGCCAGTCGGAAAAACTCGTCAAGGCCGGACGCCTTCCGAAAATCGGCCTCCAGGCAGGATGGAATCTTGACGGACCGATACTCGTGGAAGTGCCGCCCATCAACCGCAACCTCAGCTACTGGTATGCCGGCGTCGGGGTCAGCTACAGCTTATCGTCGCTGTTCAAAAACGACAAGTCACTCGCCAGAAGCCGCGCCGCCACCGTACGCGCCGCCGATG
Organism: uncultured Muribaculaceae bacterium; assembly: GCA_947174275.1. Classification (GTDB taxonomy): domain Bacteria; phylum Bacteroidota; class Bacteroidia; order Bacteroidales; family Muribaculaceae; genus JAGBWK01. The sequence goes on along the minus strand of CAMWIJ010000001.1, from coordinate 78,133 downwards.
AGCTCGAAGCGGCCCGCGAGAACACCGCCCTCGCCGTCAGAGCCGACTACATCAGATATCTCGAGGCTTACGAGGAGCTCAAGACCCGCGAGAAGGGCGTGGAGCTCGCCGAACGCAACTACAACACCGTGTTCACACGCTACAGCGCCGACATGGCTCTGCTCACCGACATGCTCGATGCCGCCAACTCACGGCTCGACGCCCAGCAGCAGCTTGTCAACGCCCGCATAAATATCATCTACTATTATTACAAACTCTTGTTTACTTCCGGAAAAATATGAAACACCGTACAAAAAAAGTCATATCTTACGTCGTCACCATAGCAGTAATAATCGCAGCCGGATGCTGGGTAGGCTCCAGGTTCATACGTCTGGGCGACATCGAATTCACCGACAATGCCCGCATACAGCGTCAGATAGTGCCTGTCAACAGCCGCGTGCAGGGCTTCATCAAGGAGATACGCTTCAAGGAGTTTGAGCCGGTCAGAAAAGGCGACACACTCGTGATTATCGACGACGCCGATCTGCGTCTGCGCGTGGCACAGGCTGCCGCCGACTATCAGAATGCCCTCGCCGGACGCTCCGTGACCGACCGCAGCATCGGCGTCGCATCGGCCAATGTAGCCGTAAGCGAAGCCTCCATCGCCGAAGCAAAAGTGTTGATGGACAATGCCGCAGTCGACCTTCGCCGCTACACAAGCCTGCTGGAGAAGGATGCCGTCACCCGTCAGCAATATGACGCCGTAAAAACCGACTGGGAGGCAAAAAAAGCGCGCTACGAGATGCTCTCGCGCCAGCGCTCCGCATCATCTTCGGTGGCCGAGGAGGCTCGCCAGCGCATTTCGCAGAACGAAGCAGGCATCGAGCTTGCACGCACACTGCTCGAAACCGCCGAACTCAATCTGTCATACACCGTAATCACCGCCCCGTGCGACGGCTACGCCTCACGCAAGGAGATACAGGAAGGCCAGCTCGTGCAGCCCGGACAGACACTCCTCGACATCGTTGACTCCTCCGAGGTGTGGGTGACCGCCAACTTCAAGGAGACGCAGATGCACCACATACATCCCGGAAGCGAGGCCGAGATTAAAGTCGACGCGATACCCGGCAAAACGTTCGAGGGAAAGGTGATATCCATATCCTCGGCCACCGGCGCCGAGCTCTCGGTGCTTCCGCAGGACAATTCCGCCGGCAACTTCGTCAAAGTGCGCCAGCGCATACCCGTGAGGATTGAGTTGACCGGCGACACCGCAGCGCTTGACATGCTGCGTGCCGGAATGAATGTGGAATGTGAGGTGAAATACTGATTATGGGAGAATGGCACGGGCCGCAGGGCCCATTCGATATTCCTGACGTGCCTGACTGCATACCGCGCAGGCTTAAACCGTGGCTGTTTATACTCTTCGTGCTGATAGTGCAGTTTTCGGGAGGCGTCTATCTCGCCGCAGCCACCGACATGGTCGGCTCCACCGCACTGATGCAGGAGGATATACTGATGGCCGGCTATGCCTCGCTTGTGGGCATGTCGATCAACTTCTGCGTGATGTTCAGGCTGAAATTCAGGTTTTCCAACCGCATAGGACTTCTTATATGCGGCATAACGCTGATTGCCGCCAATTTCATCTGCGCCGGCACAACGAGTGTGCCCGTTCTTGTTGTCACCTGCTTTGTGGCGGGCTGGATGAGGATGTGGGCCACATTCATCTGCAACTCCACGATACAGCTGTGGCTGACACCGGTGCGTGACATGGCGATATTTTTCTGCTACGTCTATCTTGTGGTCGACGGCGTGATACAGCTCAGCGGCATCGCCACCATCTACACGGCGTTTTTCTCTCAGTGGGAATATATGCACTGGATAATGAGCGGACTGCTCGCGCTGATGATGCTTCTGACCCTGCTATTGGTGCGTCCCGTCAAAGGGCCGATGCAGATACCGCTGCTCGGCATCGACTGGATCGGCGCCGCACTGTGGAGCATATTCATGCTTTGTTTCACATTTATATGCGTCTACGGCAACTACTATGACTGGTGGGAAGCCGAAGAGATAACCGCAGCCACGATAATCGGCATCGCGTGCCTGCTTATCAACCTGTGGAGAGTGACATTTCTCCACCACCCCTACATCTCGCTGCAGGCGCTTACCAACCGCAATGTAGTCAGAGCCACCGGGGTATATCTCGTATTCTTCACCCTGATGGCCACGAAGCATGTGTTCGAACACAGCTACGCGTCGGCAATACTCGGATATGACGAGACCAACCTGATTGACCTCAACTGGTATGTGCTCGCCGGCATTATCGCGGGTTGCGTATTTACATACTATACGTTCGCGCTCCGCAAATGGAGATACAAGACTATGACAGCCATCGGATTTGCGCTGGCCGCCGTCTATCTGGGCTACTTCTATCTGACAATCGACTACGGAGTGGAAAAGGAGATGCTGTTTGTGCCGCTGTTCACGCGCGGCTTCGCATCGGTGATAATCTCCATCGTGTTTCTGACATCGATTGTGCAGAGCGGACTGCACTTCTTCGTGTTCCCGCAGGCGCTCACAATCAACGGATTTACAGGCGCCGTGATGGGCGCGGCATTCGGTCCGGCCGTCATCGGCGAGCTGCTGCGGCACACTGTGGCCAAAAACGCCGCGCTTATCGGAGCCGGTTTTACCGACTTCAACGCCGACACTGCGCATATCCCCCTCGGGCAGCTTTACGGCATGGTGCAGAAGCAGGCGCTCGTGGTGTCTATGAAAGAAATCTACGGATGGCTGCTGATAGTGGCGCTGCTCTCGCTCGTCATCATAATCGTAAGCTACAGCAACGTGAAACCATTCGCAATATTCCCCAAATGGCGCACGATACGCCGGCTGCTTCGCAAGGAAGCCCGCTCGCGGCTTCAGCGCGACAACGGCTGACACACCGACGGTCACTACTACAAGAAATCACCGGTCAGATATCAATGCGATGTCTGACCGGTGATGTGTATATGGGGAAGTGCGTTAGAATGCGGGATATCCGGGGTTCTGGGTGTAGCGGCCGAGCGAGAAGTTATACTGCGCTACGGGAATAGGATAGTATTCCTCGCCGGCGTCAAACACTGCGCCGTCATAGTAGATGCGGTTGTCTTTCTCGGCGTTGAAGTAGGCCGTCATGACATCTTTGGCGATGCCCCAGCGCACGAGGTCGAAGAAACGTTCACCCTCGAGAGCCTTTTCAAGACGCATCTCGGTGCGGAGAGCCTGACGGGCGTATTCCTGAGTCCATCCGGAAGCGGGATAAAGACCGATCTTATAGTTGGCGGCGTCTTTGGTCGGGTCGTTGAAGTCTTTGACATATTCGCTGTCCATCGCGCGCTTGCGCACCTGGTTGATGAGAGTGCGGGCCTGTTCCAGACCGTCGCCGCCTATCTCGATAAGCGCTTCGGCCTTGTAGAGCAACAGGTCGGCGTAACGGATTATCTGCCAGTTGAGCTGCGATGCGCCCCACGGCCAGCCCTGATACATATCGGGTGACTCTGGCGACACCCAGAAGCGCTTGGCGCAGTTGTGGCCGTAGACACCGCGGTCGCGCACCCACGACTGACACGGAGTGTTCGGATATGTCTTGTAGGTTATGGTCGGACGTCCTACCACGAAGTCGAGACGCGGGTCGACGGTTGGCTCGGTGTTGCTCAGAGTCTGGTGCTCGTCGTCGATAAAAGTCACTACAGCGTAGTCCGGACGCGACTGGTAGTCGAATACCGGCAGACCGTTTGCATCGGTTTGATAGGCGTTGATAAGGTCCTGCGAAGGAAGGAAGAAACCGTCGCCGTGATAGGGGCTGTTGCCTCCGGGAGAGTTGAGCAGGTTGCTCCAGTTGACACGGCCGGCGTCGCCTGATCCGTCATTCATCGAATACTGTATGGCAAATACCGATTCAGAGCCGTTTTCGTTGGCTACCAGGTCAAGACCCTGGAAGTCGGGAAGCAGGCTGTAGCCGTTGACTTTGTCGATAAGCGTCACCACCTCATTGAGAAGCGTTTTGTTGATATTGATTACGGCATGAGTCTGCGGATCCTGCTCGTAAGCCTGATAGAGCTTCACCTTTGCGGCGTAGGCCAGTGCAATGTTTCTGTTGATGCGGCCTACTTCGGTCTGACGCTCAGGGAGCGACTCGGCGGCTTCGAGAAGCTCGTCGGCGATGCGCTGCAGATGCTCGTCGCGCGAGAACTCGTCGTTGGGCACATTGACATATTCGTTGGTGGGCAGGTTTTCGTCCATATAGGGCACTTTGTTGAAGAGACGCACGAGCTCGAAGTAGAAATGCGAGCGGAGCACTTTCATTTCGGCGATGCGCGACTCCTTGACAGGCACTGCCTCGGCGTCGGCGGCATTGAGCACACGCAGAGCGGCGTTGCAGCGCGAAATCAGGCTGTAGAGATTAAACCACTTGCCGTCGATGTTGCCGTTGTTTGACTGCACCTGGAAAGTCTCCATCGCATGCACGTCCCACAGGTCGCCTTCGCCGCCGCCACCTTTGTAGGCGTTGTCGGCGCGCACTTCACCGAAGCTCCAGTTGGATGTAGGCCGCACCCAGGGATCGCCCTGCTCGTTGGTGAAACCGGTAAGACCGGCGTAAGCCGAGTTGACAAGGAGGTCGATTGCCTCGGTGGAGTTCATGACTCCGTCGGAGAGGCTGCCTTGCGGCTTGTTTTCGAGAAAATCATCGCTGCAGCCAACCAGCATCGCGGCACAGCCCAGACTCAGTAATATATTGTAAAGTTTCATTTTGTAATCGGATTGAAGGTTACTTTATTATTGGATTAGAAGCCGAACTGGATGCCTACCGTGTAAGAGCGCGGCAGAGCGTAGGGATAACCGAGGCCTTCGGGGTCGGCGCCTGAATAGTTGGTTATGGTGAAGAGGTTCTGTGCCTGGAAATAGATGCGTGCGTTGCTCAGGTGGAGCGAGCGGCGCAGGTTTTCAGGGAGAGAATAGCCCAGCGTGAGGGTTTTCATGCGCAGGAACGAACCGTTTTCGATATGGAACTCCGACACTTCGTGCTCGTTGTTGCTGTTGTCGGTGGTCGGCGCGGGGGTATCGCAGTCGTAATAGCCGGTCTGGAGATAGCGCTCGTAGGCGTTGGCGGCCTCAAGCAGCGACTTGCCGTGGTTGCCGTTCCAGCACTGGAAGAGATCGGTATAGTATTTCGAGTTGTTGAAAGCGTCGCGGATTATCGACGAGAAGAACATGCTCAGGTCGAAGCCTTTCCAGGTTGCGCCGAGATTGAGACCGAACTGTGCTTTGGGGAGGTCGCAGCCGAGCCATGTGCGGTCGTTGTAGTTGATTTTTCCGTCGCCGTCGGCATCGACATATCTTACGCGTCCGACAGCGGGCTTGCCGAATTCAACGGTGTATTTGCTGCAGTATTCGTCGACCTCGGCCTGAGTGCGGAACACGCCGTCGGTCTTGAAGCCCATCCATGAACCGAGCGAGTTGCCCACGAGCGAGTGACCGGCATAACCGCCGCCGTAGCTGTAGTAGATATCGTCGAGAAGGTCGGTGACAGTGTTTTTCGAGACGGTGAAATTGAAACCGATGTTATAGGTGAAATCACGGCCTGCCGACGAGCGCCATTCGATCTGACCCTCGACACCCTTGTTGGTCATCTCACCGCCGTTATACCAGCAGTAGCCCCCCTCGCCTATCGTGGCGATATACGGTTTCTCGACGAGCATGTCTTTGGTTTCCTTGTAGAAGTAGTCGAGCGATACAGACAGACGGTTGTTGAGGAAGCCGGCATCGATACCGACATTGGTCTGGTAGGTCTTTTCCCACTTGAGGTCGGCATTGGTGGTGCGTATGCGGTAGGCACCGGGCGAGAGAGTCACGCCGTCGCCGTTCATGTTGTAGGAACCGCGGTCGAGGCTCATAAGATATTTTGCGTAGAAAGCCTCGTTGTCGATAAGGTCGTTGCCGTTGATACCCCACGAGCCGCGCAGTTTGAGGTCGGAAAGCCACGAGCGGGTGCCCTCCATGAAGTTTTCCTGAGAGATACGCCATCCGGCCGATATCGACGGGAACCAGTCATAGTTGTGGTCTTTCGACAGACGTGACGAAGCGTCGCGGCGTATCGTGAATGAAGCGAGATACTTGTTGTCGTAGGAGTAGTTGAGCTTGCCGAAGCCCGAGAACATCGAATAGTTTGACGCGCCTGCGCCTACATTCTTGTTGGCGGTGACATTGCCGAGATAGAGGTAGTTGGGATCCTCGATTTCGAGACCTGTGCCGTAGCCGAAGAAACTTTCGTTATGGTAGCGTTTAGCCTCCACACCTGCAAGAGCCATAAGCGAGTGCTTGCCCAGGTCGATGTTATATTGTGCGGTGTTGGTCCATACCCAGTCTACATTTTTGCCGGTCGACTGAGTAAGTTTGTTGACCTCGTCGCGCAGCCATGCCGGCTCGAAAGTCTTGTTGGTCTCGTTGTAATAGTTTACACCGAAGTTGGTCTTGATGATAAGGTTTTTGATCGGTTCAACCTGAAGCCATGCGTTACCGAACACGCGCCAGTATTCATGCTTGTTGCCCTTGTTGTTTTCAATCAGACGCATCATGTTGGGAGCGTCGCCGAGCACGTCGTTGATCTGGTCGACATAGACACCCGAAGCGTCATAGACAGCTTTTGCGGGATGCTGCTTGACGGCATTCTCCTCAGCACCGTCAGGCATGTAGTGGGCACGCCACCAGTTGACCGACAGGTTGCCTCCGGCTCTGAGTCGGTTCTGAAGGAAACCGTAGTCGGAGCTGAAGCGGGAATTGACACGCTTGAAATCGGAGCCCTTGACGATACCGTCATGGTCGAGCCAGCTCAGCGAGAGTGACGATGACCCGTTTTCAGAGCCTTTCGACAGACCGATGCTGTAGGTCTGCATCAGAGCAGTGCGGTGTATCTCTTTCTCCCAGTCGGTGGTATGCGGAAGCACGTCGACACCGTTGAGGTTCTTGTAGGTCTGGAGCTGAGCGGTGGCACCGTTGCCGTAGATGGCTGACGAAGGAGTGGCGCCGTTGTGGGCATATTTGTAGGCCGACCAGTAGACATCGCCCCACTGGTAGGCGTCGAGCAGGTCAAGACCGCTGTTGTAGGTCTGTGCGGTGAGAGTTGCGTCGAAAGTCACACGTGCCTCGCCGGCCTTGGCGCGTTTGGTGGTTATGATGATGACACCGTTGGCAGCCTGGGCGCCGTAGATTGAGGCCGAAGCGGCATCCTTGAGCACCTGTATCGACTCCACGTCGTTGCTGTTGAGGATTGTGCCGGGGTTTTCGCGGGTCATCACACCGTCAATCACATAGAGCGGGCCGTTGGCGTCGCCACGGAATGAAGATGCGCCGCGTATTGAAGTGCCTGTGCTCAGACCGCCGGGCGTGCCGTCGGTGGTGATTGTCATGCCGGCCACGCGTCCCTGAAGCGACTGTATCACATTGCCGGTGGGAGTGTCGGCCACATCTTTCATTTTCACTACCGACACCGAACCGGTAAGATCGGATTTCTTTTCGGCGGAGTATCCGACCACCACCACTTCGTCGAGTATCTCGGAGTTCTCTTCAAGATAGATGGTGAGTTCGGGAGCGGCTTCGACCGTCTTGGGCTTGAAGCCGACGTAAGTCACTGTAAGGTGTGACCCCTGGGGAACTATCAGGGTGAAGTTGCCGTCGAAGTCGGTGGCGGCTCCGTTCGCACCCTTTACATCAGAGATAACGCTTGCGCCGAGCAGAGGCTCGTCGTCGGTGGCGGAAAGCACTGTCCCATGCACCGTGATGCTTTGCGCATTGGCGCCTACGACTGCGGCAATCAGCAGTAAAGCATAAAGGATTGTTCTTTTCATGATTATAGTTTTTGGTTAAAAGTCATGCTGCAAAACTATAATCCGTAAGGAAAACAGCATATTACATTTGTTGCATCATCTATCAAAATTCATCACAGTACCCGTTTTTGATATTATACACAACATTTGGCATGACATGACAAAGGTTTGTGGTTTCAGATGTTGCGTGACAGGCTACGGTCTGAGCCTGTCACGGATGTCGGTGGGAGTCTCGCCGTATCTGTCCTTATAGCATTTGCCGAAGTAGGCGGGCGACGAGAAACCCACTTCGTAGGCAATTTCCGACACTGACCGGTCAGTCGAAGTCAGCAGGGTCCGCGCCCTCGCAAGACGCATGTTGCGCAGCAGTTCCACCGGCGAGTAGTTGGTGAGTGATTTTATCTTGCGGTAGAACTGCGTGCGGCCGAGCCCCATGCGGCGCGCCACGTTGTCGACCGAGAGATTGGGGTCAGACATCTCAGCCTCGACCAGCGCAACGAAGCGGTTGTAGAAATCATTGTCTATTTCACCGGGGCCGTTGCAGGGAGCTGCTGCAAGCTCGTTTTCCGCCACATTCTCCTTGCGGAGCGGCATGCCGGAGAAGGCCTGCACACGCATGCGGTTCTCGATAAGCGAGCGGCAGCGGGCAGTCAGCACTGCGGCATTGAAGGGCTTCGACAGATAGGCGTCGGCTCCGCATTCGTAGCCCTGTATGCGCTGCTCGTCCATCGAGCAGGCGGTAAGCATCAGCACCGGTATATGTGACGTGGCCTGCTCGTTTTTCAGGCGACGGCAGCACTCGAGGCCGTCCATAAGCGGCATCATCACATCGCATATAATAAGGTCGGGCACATATTTTGTCGCCATCCTTATGCCCTTGATGCCGTCAGAGGCCGTGAGCACCGTGTATTCACTTTTGAGGAGCGATGTCATCATAGCCCTGATGTCGGGATTGTCGTCGATGACAAGCACCACGGTGCGGTCTTTGTCAATCTCGGCCGGAGCGGCGGAAATATCCTCGAGCTCCAGACTGACATCAGAGGCCGATATGCCTGACGCCGGCTTTACGACATCGCCGCCGGTGTGGCGCACCGGAAGCGACACGGTGAACACCGAGCCTTTGCCGACCTCGCTGTCGGCCGATATAGTGCCCTGATGCAGCTCGACAAACGCCTTCGCAAGCGAAAGCCCGATGCCGGAGCCGTTGGGATGTATCTTGTCGACCTGGAAGAAGCGCTCGAATATATGCGACAGATCTTCGGCACTTATGCCTTTTCCGGTGTCGGACACCGTTATAATGATGCTGTCGCCGTCACGTCTGAGCCCCACACGTATCTCGCCGTTGGGGAGTGTGTATTTGAATGCGTTGGAGATGAGATTGAACATGACCCGCTCGATCTTCTCGACATCGACAGCTGTGGTGAAGTCATCGCCGGCAATGTCAAGCGTGAATTTAATATCCCTGCTGACAGCCATATTGCGGAAAGAGTCACACCAATCCTTTATCATCGCGGAGAGGTCGACTTCACTGAGGGTGAGATCGAGTTTGCCGTTTTCATACTTTCGGAAATCGAGCACCTGATTGATAAGCCGGTGCAAAATCTTCACATTCTTGTTGGCTATACTTGCCATTGCGTGCTGGTCGGGAGTGAGATTTTCAGCCGCCGCAAGCTGCTCCACCGGGCCTGCGATGAGGGTGAGCGGAGTGCGCAGGTCATGCGACACATTGGTAAAAAACATCAGTTTCGACTGCGTTGCCTCCTGCAGCTGCTCGTTGAGCGCGATCACGCGGTCACGCTGCTGCTCGAGCTCTCGGTTTTGCTCGGCGAGCTTTATCTGATGCCGCTTTCTTATCCAGAACATGCGCAGCAATCCGAATATGATTATGAACAGCAACGCCACGATTGCGATTGCAGCGTAAAACAAGGTTGTCTGCACCGAATGCTGCGTCCAGTATTCATCGACACGGCTTTTGAGCCATGTTATCTTTCCGGTCTCTTCTTTCAGTTTGGCGTTCTGCATGAGCAGTATCTCGGCATTCGAATGGTCGACTACCGCAGATGACGGCAACATGACGTATCGTTCAAACGGGCGCCCCTCGAGAATATCCATCGCCGTCCTGACAAGCGTGTAACCTTCGGTCGGATATGGGAAAGTGGCGTCAATGACATTGTCGGCCACCGCCTTAATGCCAATTTCGGGAGCGGCGTCTATACCTATTATCTTCATATCGTCACGGCCGGCGGCCTTTGCGGCGTCGGCAGCGGCTACAGCCATGCGGTCGTTGTGGGCATAGATGAGATTGGCCGAAGGATAAAGCGCGAGAAGGGAGTCGGTCACGCGGTAGGCGTCGTCATAGTTCCAGTCGCCGTAGCCTTCACCTGCAATCACTATGCCGGAGTCGGCCGCAACAGCCGCGGCAAACCCCTCGTGACGATCGACCGCCGGCGTGGAGCCGACGAGTCCGCGTATCTCAAGCACCTGACACTGACCGCCGGAAATCGATTTTGCCAGCGCTGCCGCCGAGCGTCCAATCGCTGCATTGTCGGCGCCACGGAATGCGGTGAAACTGTCGCCGTTGATATTGCGGTCAAACACTATGACCGGAATGCCCGACTCATACACCTCTTTTATCACAGGCGTGAGTGCGTCGGCCTCGTTGGGCGCGGCTATTATAATATCGAAACCGTTGTCGGCGAAATACCGGATGTCGGCGATCTGCTTCTCGTTGCTGTCGTCGGCCGAACGTATCTCAACCACTGCGTTGTCATGAAATATCATCTCGCGGTTGATTTCATCGTTCATCTTGTAGCGCCAGTCATCATCGCTGCACTGCGACACACCTATACGGTAGATTTTCTTTTCTTTACAGCCCGACAGGGGCACCGCAGCCAGCACCACTATTGCGGCAAGCAGCTGCGCGAAAACATGGGTCATAGATTTCATAAAGTGTAATTGCACTGGTTCAAGTGTTGCAAATATAGTGAATTATATATTATATTTGGTGCGTAATGTATTAAAAATAAAGCTTTACAACATATTTGACACGCTATGCAACATAATTGATAGCGTTTGACGGCTTTTAATATTAGCTTTGCGATGTCTCAACCTGAAATCAATAAAATAAAATCATGAAATACTTCAGACAAATCTCAATCGGCGCAATTCTCGCCGTTGCCGGCAGCCAGAATATGCCGGCGGCCGACGGCATCGATATCAGTCATCTCGGCACCAACAACACCCTCGTACGTGTGACCGACGGCAATTCCCGCTATGTATTGTTTCCGGTAGAGGAAAGCGTCGACGACGCAACCGTCAATCTGCTGCTCGACGGAAAGCAGGAAAAGACAGTTCGCATACGTCTTGCAAGAAACAGAGTGGACTATTATGTGCCGTTTGACATCTCGGCATACAAAGACAGCAAGATAATATTTGATGTGGTTACCACTCAGGGACGCGCATCGGTAAGAGAAGCGAGCGACGACGCATGCTGGAAAAACATCCGTCTGAGCGACACTTTCGACACGTCGAATGTCGAGAAATATCGTCCGGCATTCCACCACACCCCCCTCTACGGGTGGATGAACGACCCCAACGGCATGTTCTATAAGGACGGCGTGTGGCATCTCTACTATCAATATAATCCCTACGGGTCAAAATGGCAGAATATGTCGTGGGGACACTCCACATCTACCGACCTTGTCAACTGGGAGCATCACCCCGTCGCAATCGAGCCAAACAGCCTCGGACAGGTGTTCAGCGGAAGCTGCGTTGTCGACAGCGACAACACCGCAGGCTTCGGCAAAGACGCCGTGGTCGCTCTCTACACATCGGCCGGCATCAACCAGATGCAGAGCCTTGCCTACAGCACCGACAACGGAGAAACCTTTACCATATATCCGGGCAACCCGATAATAACACTCGAGAGCGAAGCACGCGACCCGAATATGTTCTGGAACCGAGAGACCAACGAGTGGAATCTCCTTCTTGCGCATGCACTCGACCACGAGATGCTGATATTCACATCGCCCGACCTGAAGGAATGGACACTGCAAAGCGCGTTCGGCAAAGGGCTGGGCGCACAGGACGGAGTGTGGGAATGTCCCGACCTGATGCAACTGCCCGTTGACGGAAGCGACGAACAGAAATGGGTACTGATTTGCAATCTTAACCCCGGAGGCCCGTTCGGCGGAAGCGCCACACAATATTTTGTCGGTGATTTCGACGGCAAAAAGTTCACCGCCGACACCGACAGCGAGGGAAATGTGCCCACCAAGTGGATGGACTACGGCAAGGACCATTACGCCACCGTATCGTGGAGCGGCGCTCCCGACGGCCGCAATGTGGTAATCGGCTGGATGAGCAACTGGCAGTATGCCGCCGAGGTGCCGACACGCCAGTATCGCAGCGCCAACACCCTGCCCCGCGACATTTCTCTTTTCAAGGGGGCTGACGGACAGTATTACCTCAAGACAGTGCCGTCGCCCGAACTGCTCGCGCTTCGCAATCACCGCACCGTGTCAGCCAAAGGGAAGAGTTTCGGCAAGTCACCCGTGAAATTCGCGTTGCCCGAAGCCAATGACGGAATATGCGAAATCAATATGTCGCTCAACGCCAGAAAGGCCGACAAGGTGACAATCACCCTCGCCAACCGTCAGGGCGAGAAGGTCGACATGACATTCGACCCCGCGGCCTCGACATTCAGCTTCGACCGCACTCAGAGCGGCCTCACCGATTTCAGCCACGACTTCCCCGCCGTGGTGACCGCTCCGACGCTGCGCAACAGCACCTCGCAGTCGCTGCGCATCTTCGTCGACCGCTCAAGCATCGAGGTGTTTGACGGCGAAGGCAACTTCGTGCTGACAAACCTCGTATTCCCCGGCTCGCCCTACACTACCCTGTCGCTCGCGGCCGACGGCGGCAAGGCAAGCCTCAACTCACTTGAAATTTACTCAATCAAGACCTCTAACAAGTAAACTATATCATGGAAAACCTTCAGACACTCAACTCTGGGCGCAAAAGCACAATCATGCAGATAGCCCCGGTCATGCTGTGCTTCTTCGCAATGGGATTTGTCGATCTTGTCGGCACAGCTTCCAACTACGTACAGAAAGATCTCGGACTGACCGAGTCGCAGGCCAGCCTGTTTCCATCGCTCGTGTTTTTCTGGTTTCTGATTTTCTCGGTGCCCACCGGCATGCTGATGAACAAAATCGGACGCAAGCGCACAGTGCTCATCAGCCTTGTGGTTACAGCGCTTTCGCTGGTGATACCGGTTTTCGGCGAAGGATATTACGTTATGCTCGCGTCATTCTCGCTGCTCGGCATAGGCAACGCCCTGATGCAGACATCACTCAATCCGCTTGTGAGCAATCTCATAGCTCCCGAACGACTTGCATCGACGCTGACATTCGGCCAGTTTGTAAAAGCTATCGCGTCGTTTCTCGCGCCGATAATAGCCGCATGGGGAGCGACACAGGCATCTGTCACCTTCGGTCTCGGCTGGCGTGTGCTCTTCCCCATCTATGCCGTGGTGAGCGTGCTCTCCATATCTATGCTGTCGGCCACTCCCATCACCGAGGAGAAGCCCGACAAGGCTTCCGGAATAATCGAATGCGCCAGACTGCTCGGCCGTCCGTTCATATTGCTCTGCTTCCTCGGCATCATGTGTCATGTCGGCATCGACGTAGGCACCAACTACTGCGCCCCAAAAATACTTATGGAACGCCAGGGTATGGCGCTTGAGGACGCAAGTTTCGCCACCGGACTTTACTTTATATTCCGCACGGCGGGATGTCTGCTCGGCTCGTTCATACTTCGCGCTGTAGCCCCCAGGAAATTCTTTGCGGCAAGCGTAGCGATGATGCTCGTAGCCATGGGGCTGCTTTTTGCCTGCGACTCAGTCCACATGATCTACATCGGCATAGCGCTGATAGGCTTCGGCAACTCCAACATATTCTCGATTGTCTTTTCACAGGCTCTCAACAATTCGCCCAAAGAAAAGAACGAGGTGTCGGGTCTGATGATAATGGGTCTGTTCGGAGGCACGGTGTTCCCTCTGGCGATGGGATTTGCCACCGACCTTGCCGGCAGCCTGCTTGGAGCTGTGGCCGTGATGTCGGCCGGCGTGCTCTATCTGATGTTCTACACTCTGAAAATAAAAAACAATTAATACTCAACTTTAATATCCGATACCGATGGAAGGAATAGTAGTAGGTATGGGCGAGGCACTGTGGGATGTGCTCCCCGAAGGTAAGAAAATAGGTGGCGCGCCTGCCAATTTCGCATATCACGTGTCGCAGTTCGGGCTTCCGAGCTGTGTGGTCAGCGCTGTCGGCGACGACGCTCTCGGCCATGAGATACTTGAGAATTTCAATTCAAAAGGGCTCAACCAGCTCATAGAGCGCGTGCCCTACCCGACAGGCACCGTGCAGGTAGAAATCGACCAGGCCGGCATTCCCCAGTATGAAATCAAGGAGAATGTGGCATGGGACAATATCCCTTACACAGCTCGTCTGGAGCAGCTTGCCGAAAGGACAAAGGCGGTTTGCTTCGGCTCTCTGGCCCAGCGCAATGTGGTGTCGCGCAACACAATCAACCGTTTTCTCGACGCAATGCCTCAGGATGCCGAACCGCTTGTGGTGTTTGATGTCAACCTGCGTCAGGGTTTCTACAACAAGGAGATACTGTGCAACTCGATGGAGCGCTGCAACATACTTAAAATCAACGACGAAGAGCTGATTACGGTGAGCCGCATGTTCGGATATCCGGGCATCGATCTCCAGGACAAATGCTGGATACTTTTAGGCAAATATAATCTCAAGATGCTCATACTGACCTGCGGCATCAACGGCAGCTATGTGTTCACTCCGGGCAACATATCGTTTCAGCCGACCCCGAAAGTGGAGGTTGCCGACACGGTAGGCGCCGGCGATTCGTTCACCGCGGCATTTATCTCGGCTATACTCAAGGGTATGTCGGTGACCGAAGCCCATGCCCTCGCCGTGAGGACATCGGCATTCGTATGCACCCGCAAGGGAGCGATGCCCGTGCTGCCCGATGATCTGATACAATAGGCGGCAACGGCGGCGAATTTCAGTAATATTGGTAACAAAATCTGTCAATCGTGTAAAGACAACAGGCGGTTATATATTATCTTTGCAAAGTGTAACACTATATGAAATTACCGATATGAAGAAAAAAGTGATTTTGCTCGCAATCGCCGCCGCATTGCTTTGCATCGGCGGAGCGTCGGCACAGTCGAAAGTGTATATGACGCGAGAGATAAGCCCCGAGGCGCTTGTCAGGATATATAAAGCACTCGGACGTCCGGCCGACGGACACCGCGTGGCTGTCAAGATAAGCACCGGAGAGGCCGGCAACCCCAATTATCTGAAGCCGACGCTGATCAGCGCGCTCGTCGACACCGTGCACGGCACCATAGTGGAGTGCAACACCGCCTACGCAGGCAAGCGCAACACATTTGACGCCCATTGGCAGACGGTGCGCGACCACGGCTATGACTCCATCGCGCCTGTCGATCTGATGGACGAGGAAGGCCAGATGAAAATACCGGTCAGAGACCGCCGTCATATCAGATATGACATAGTAGGCAACCACCTGCCCCGCTATGACTATATGGTGAACCTCGCCCATTTCAAAGGACACCAGATGGGCGGCTTCGGCGGAGTGCTGAAGAACGCAAGCATCGGAGTGGCATCGGCCGACGGCAAGGCCTATATACATTCGGCCGGCAAAACCGACCGGACCGAGGATATGTGGCAGAACATTGCCGAGCAGGATATGTTTCTGGAGTCGATGGCTGCCGCCGCACAGGCCGTCGATGACTATTTCGGCGACAATATCGTGTATATCAATGTAATGAACAACATGTCGGTTGACTGTGACTGCAACGGACATCCGGCAGATGTATTGCTCAAGGATTACGGCATTCTCGCCTCGACCGACCCTGTCGCGCTCGACAAGGCCTGTGTCGACATAATATTCAACATGACGCCCGGCGAAGGTAACGACAACGCTCCTCTGATCGAGCGTATCAGCAGCCGCCACGGCACCCACACCATCGACCATGCCGCCGCTATCGGCCTGGGGTCGCTCGAATATGAAATCGTCGATATAGACCGTTGAAAATCATGCGCATAAGGACAATCTTTTCAATAATCATGCCGGCACTTTCCATACCTGTAGCCACAGGCACGGAGAGTGCCGACTCCATTCACCCGCTCGGTGAAGTGGTGGTGACCGGAAGCAACTACGGAGTGTCGAAAAACCGGCTGCCCTACACGGTGTCGGTCATCGGCGAGGAGCGTCTGCAGTCGACGGGACAGACACAGGTGCTCTCGGCAATCTCAGGCATGGTGCCGAGTCTGTTTGTGTCGGAGCGCAGCATATTCGGTTTCGGAGTGAGCAACGGCGGCTCGGGTCATATAAAGATGCGCGGCGTCGGCGGCGACCGGGCGAGCGCCGTGCTGATGATGGTCGACGGCCAGCCACAGTTCGCCGGCATCTACTCCCACCATATCGCCGACTTCTACGACAAGGAATATGTAGAGCGAGTGGAAGTGCTCCGCGGCCCCGGCTCGGTGCTCTACGGGTCAAACGCGATGGCCGGAGCCATCAACGTGATTACCCGCAACGCCCGTCATGACGGGGTGCACACCACCCTATCCACCCAATACGGGTCATACAACACATGGCTGTCGTCAGTCACCAACACCACCCGCTTCGGCAAATTCTCGTCGTTAGCGTCGGCCTCTTACAACCGCACCGACGGCACTGTCGACAATTTCGACTTCCGTCAGGCCGACGGCTACGTGAAAGCCGGCTACGACTTTTCATCGCACTGGAAAGCCTCGGCCGACTACACCATCATGCATTTCAACGGCAATGACCCGATATATCCGAAACTGTCGAACCCCGAGTCGACCGACATTTACCGGCAGAGCATAACGCGCGGCGAGGTGTCGGCAAGCGCCTCAAACAGCTATGACACGACGGGGGGACTTGTGCGTGTATATTACAGCTACGGAAGCCATTTTGTCGATGACCCGCGGCATTTCCACAGCAAGGACGACAGGTTTGGAGTCATCGCATACCAGAATTTCTCGCCGTGGCGCGGCGCATCGGCCACTGTCGGGTTTGATTTCGACATTTATTCGGGAGAGATACCGGTGTCGGGAGGAAACGGACACACCGAAGGCTCGATGAGCACGATAAGCCGGAAGGAAATCAGGGAATACTCTCCGTATATAACCCTTTCGCAATCGCTTGCCGGCGAACGGCTCAATATCAACGGCGGCCTGCGCATGGCCAACAGCGATATGTTTGACACGCAATGGGTGCCGCAACTGGGCGTCGCCGTCAATGCCGGGCGAGGCTATACGGTGAAAGGGAACATAGCGATGGGATACCGCAACCCGTCATTCCGCGAGCTTTATCTCTACCGCATGGCCAATGAGTCGCTTCAGCCGGAAAAGATGATGAATTACGAGATATCAGCCGGAAAACAGTTCTCGAGGTTTCTGTCGGCCGAGGTAACGGTCTACTACAGCCGTGGACGCGACATGATACAGACCGTCGACAACAGGAATGTCAACACCGGACGTTTCATCAACAAAGGAATTGAAATCACGGCAACAAGCCGTCCGCTTGACAACCTGCGTCTATATGCGACCTACAGCTATCTGCACACCTCGCTGAGCAACCTGACGGGCGCACCGAAAAACCAGTATTACCTCGGCGGAGAACTTACGACGCTGCGCGACAGGCTGAAAATAGCGGCCGACCTCAAAGGCACCGGCAGTCTCTACGTAGCCGACGACGTGAAGCGGCAGAGCTATGCGTTGCTCAGTCTTAAACTGACCTATAAGGTGTGCAGCTATGCCGATATTTTCACCCGTCTGGAGAATATCACCGACGCCCGCTACACCATAAACCGCGGCTACGAAATGCCCGGCTTCACCATCATGGGCGGCATAAAAGTCAGTTTCTGAACGAAACACCGCAGTGGCAAGGCGGGAATGTGGCAGGATTTGTCCGAAATGTTGCATATTCATTTTCTGACAGATTGCGTGGCTTTGTTTTATTTTGGTATATTTGCAATCATAATGAAGCCATCACGCCATGAAACACAATGTCGCAACAAAACTGCTATTCACACTTCTGATATTCATATTTTCAGTCGGGCAGCTGCCGGCTCACGGAGTCTTGCAGCTGCCTGACTCTGATTTGTCGTGGAAGAATGTCACTGTCAACGGCAAGAAGCGGGCTGTGTTCTGCATATTCAGAGACAGCAGGGATATCGTGTGGCTCGGCACCAACAGCGGATTGTATTTCTATGACGGCGTGGCGACACATCCGGTAGGTGACGCAGGTTTTACCGGCACGCAGGTCTACTCAATCGCAGAGAAGGGTAACCGTCTTTATGTCGGGAGCAACAACGGACTACTGATATACGACTATCAGTCGGGACTGCTGCATGAAAGCCCCACCCCTACCCCGAAAGAGCTAAGAGTGCTTCTTGCTGTCGACGGCGACCTTTGGATCGGAGGACTGAACGGCATCGGACGGCTGAACACGGAGAGCGGTGAACTGACCGATTATTCCGACGGACTTCCCCACCGGTCGGTCTATTCGCTACTGCGCGACTCGAGGGGAGTCATCTATGCCGGTACCTACAACGGCGTGGCACGGCTTGACAGTCAGACAGACACGTTCGCACCCGTCAGGGTCAGAGTGGAACATGGCGACGGCCACAACACACTGTTTGCCAACTGTATGCTTGAGACTGCTGACAAAGAGAGCATCATCATCGGCGGCGAAGGCTTTCTTTTCAGATATACTCCGGCCAACGACCGGTGGGAGAAGCTGATGCCCGGTGACGACAGCAATATAAAAAGTCTGGCAAGGGGTGATGACGGCCATATACTGATAGGCACAGACAACGGAGTGCTTGACATGGACGGTGACAGCATCAGGCATTACCGCCATGACACCCGTCAGGAGCTGAGTCTGGCCGACAAAGAGATATGGTGCATACTCACCGATGACAGGCACAATATATGGGCCGGCCACGAACGCGGATTTTCAATCGCCTCCAACTCCGGGGCGCTGCGGACGCTCAAACTCAGCGCGCTGGCACATTCAGGCGAGGGTAATGAGATACACTCCATCTATCGTGATTCGCGGAATGACCTGTGGCTCGGAGGAACAAACGGAGTGATACGCGTGGCGTCAGGTGCAGCGCCCGACTGGTACAGGCACACACGCGAGCCGAAGTCGCTGTCACACAACAGGGTCAGAGCCATACATGAAGACACCGACGGCAACATCTGGCTTGCCACAGACGCAGGCATCAACAGATTTGACCGGGCGAACGGCGGTTTCGATATGTTTCACATAGTCGATGACACGGGGGCGCATAACTCCAACTGGGTGTATGCGATGGTAGAGTCAGGCGAGCATTTCTGGATAGGCAGCTTTCTGAGCGGACTTCACTATGTGGCGAAATCAAAATTCGCCGAGGGAAAGGGAACCATCGAGGCAGACATGTCAATCAACATGGATACCAGACCAATCTCCCTTACCAACAATCTTGTGAACAATATCGTCAGAGACAAGGCAGGCGATATCTGGATAATACTTTTCCGTGACAATGCAGTGACCCGCTACAGCCCGTCGACGGGGAGCATCGAGAGACATGACATATTCGAGCTTACGGGAGAATATCCTACCGGACTGTGCGCCGACCGCAGCGGCAGGGTGTGGTGCGCGTTCAAGGGCGGAACAGTGGTGTTTGACAACGGCGGCAAACCGGCCACGGTCAAGTTTCCGCCGACCAACAGCGACGAGACGACACTTGCCCTCGGCGAAGTCGGCGACGGCATCTGGGTCTCGACACAGAGCAACGTATGGAATATCGACGGCCGGACACTTGAGGCACAGCTGCTTCCGATACCGCAGAAAGCCTACACGGCAGTGTATGACGACACGGCTTCAGGTAAGGTGTATCTGGGCGGCACTGACGAGATTGTCGAAGTAGACCGCGACATCATCGGCAATCCGGCCGACTACATGACCATCAGGATGGTATTGGTCGACAAGGGGGAAGGGCATTTCAATCTGTCGGACATAAACAACGGCAGCAACGGAATGACGATACCTTACGGCGGGAGCGTCACGCTCGTGGTGAGCTCGCTCGACTACTCGCCCGAATCGGTGCAGCGCTACATGTACAAACTGTCGGAGTCGCCGACCGACACGCTCGGCGGCTGGATTGTGATGCCAGAGGGCTCCAACACCATATCATTTTCCGACCTTAAGATGGGCCGTTACAACGTGCTTGTAAAGAGCATCGGCTCGCCGTCGGAGCCGATAGCGATACCACTGAGAGTGAGCGCGCCCGCAGCGCTGTCGTGGTGGGCAGTGACGGCATATATCATAGCAGCCATCGGCCTGATATTGTGGATTATATGGTATATGCGGCGACGCAACATGCGAGCAATCAGTGAGCGAGAGCGCCTCAACGCGCTGGAAAATGTGGAGCGCAAGCTGACATTTCTGTCAAATATCTCGCATGACCTCAAGACTCCGCTCTCGATGATTATCGGTCCGGTGAGCCTGATGAAGGAGAAGGCACGCGACGCGGAGAGCAAAAAGAGCCTCGAGACCATCTATGACAACGCCGTGCGGCTCAACAACATGATACACCGCACGCTCGAGCTGCAACATCTGGAGGATACCGACGAAAATCTGCTGATAGTCTCGGTGTTTGACGCGGTGGAGTTCTGCCGCGGGGTGTTCGAGGTGTTCAGAGAGAACAATCCCCAGAAGCATTTCATATTTCATGCGTCGAGCCAACAGATACATATCGAGGCCGACGCCGTGAAATTCGAGTCGGTCATCACCAACCTGCTTTCCAACGCGTGCAAATATTCAGACGAAGGCGCCACGATATCGTGCGGCATCAGCCGTCATGACGACCGGGTTGAAATCGTGGTGTCAGACGACGGAGTAGGCATCTCGGAGGCCGACCAGCCGCTTGTGTTCCAGCGAATGTTTCGCTCGGCGGCGACATCTGCGCTGAAAGAGGGAACCGGACTCGGGCTGTATCTGATAAAGAAATATCTTGAGCTTATGGGCGGAAACATAAGCCTTTACAGCAAAGAGGGTCAGGGCACATCGTTTGTGGTGACACTTCCTGTGTCAGACAATGTGGCGCCACAGCTCAGACAGGATGTAGCCGACGACAGCAGCGGCCGCCCGAAAATACTGATTGTGGAGGACAATATCCAGATCGGGGAATTCATCAGCGGGTTACTCGGCAAGGAGTATACGTGTCTGAGAGCCGAGAACGGCCGTTCGGGTCTGTCGATTGCCTGTTCGTTTATTCCCGACCTTATAATAGCCGACGAGATGATGCCGATAACCGGCGGCCTGGAGATGGTAAGGCAGCTGAAGGCGCACCCGCGTCTGTCGTCAGTGCCGATAATCATGCTCACGGCAAAGTCAGACAACAAGACCGAGAACGAAAGCATCAAACTTGGAATAGATGTGTTCATGACAAAACCGTTTGAGCCGTCGGCGCTTCTGGGGCGCATCAGCCAGCTGCTGAAATCGCGTAGCGAGATAACGGAGAAAGTGCGCATACAGGCCATCACCGAAGTGGAATACAAGCCTATAGAGGCCGAGAGCGCCACGGAGAAAGTGCTTGCGAAAATCGCCAAGACAATAGAGGAAAACATCGCCGACCCGGATCTGAATGTAAACATGCTCTGCGAGAAAAGCGGCGTTGCCCAGAAACAGCTTTACCGTCTCATAAAGAAATATATGGGAACGTCGCCGCTCGATTATATCAGGCAGGTGCGCCTGCAGAAAGCGGCAATGCTTCTGAGCCAGCACCGGTTTACGGTTTCGGAAATCAGTTATATGGTGGGGTTCAAGACACCGTCGTATTTCGCCAAATGTTTTCAGGCGCACTACGGAGTGAAGCCGAGCCAGTACAGGTCGGACGACGAGAAGCCTGCAGCGCAGGCTTAGAACGGACAAAATTCGGCCATATCGCACTGAAATTCATGCCGATGTCCGATTTGTTGCATCAAATGTCTGAAAAAGCGCCATCACACATTATCGCATGAATTATATTTGCAACATCACGCCGGCAGACACCGGTGCTTACCTTAAAAAATAACCTAAAAAACACTACCAATGCACAAAGCAATTCATGCTACCGAAATAAGGAGCCGGCTGCTTGGACTTATCCTTGCCATACTCCTTATACCCGTTTCGGCATTTGCACAGACCCAGCGGACAGTCACGGGTACTGTCACCGACGAGACCGGCGAACCATTGTTGGGCGCGACGGTAAAAGTCGCAGACGAACCGATCGGAGTCTCCACCGACTTTGACGGCCATTACACCCTCAAAGTGCCGGCCTCGGCACGACAGCTGCTTTTCACCTACGTAGGATATACGGCAGTCACTGTCGACATCACGTCGGATGTCATAGATGTGACGATGCGTCCCAACGCCGAGGTGCTTGACGAAGTTGTCGTGATCGGCTACGGCACGCAGAAGAAAAACGACCTGACCGGCTCAGTGTCGACTATCAGCGAGAAAGATTTCAATCAGGGAGTGATCACATCGCCCGAAGAGCTCATCAACGGCAAGATGCCCGGTGTGCAGATTGTAAACTCAGGCGGCTCCACGACAGGGGGCTCCACGATACGCATACGCGGCGGAGCGTCGCTCAACGCCTCAAATGACCCGCTTGTGGTGATTGACGGAGTGCCGATGGAAGTAGGCGGCTATATCCAGGGTCAGGGCAATTTCATGTCGATGATCAATCCCAATGACATAGAGAGCATGACAGTGCTCAAAGACGCGTCATCGACAGCGATATACGGTTCGCGCGCGTCAAACGGCGTCATACTCATCACCACAAAGAAAGGCAAAGGCGACCGCGTCAAGGTATCGTTCTCGACAACAAACTCCGTATCGACCAAAACGAAAACCGCCAACATGCTTTCACGTGACGAATTTGTGGATGTGATACGCAACAACGGCTCTCAGTCACAGATGGCATTGCTGGGCGAGGAGAACACCGACTGGCTCGACCAGGTAATGCAGACCGGCTTCGGCACCGACAACAATCTGAGCGTGTCGGGCCGCGTGACCGACTGGCTTCCGTTCAGAGTCTCTGTCGGGGCGCTGTATCAGGAAGGTATAATGAAGAATGACGAGAACCGCCGCTTCTCGGGCAACATCAACCTGAGTCCGTCGTTTTTCAACGATGACCTGAAATTCACGTTCAGCGGCAAGGCGTCGGCCAATGCCAGCCGCTATCCGAGCGGTTCGATAATATGGAATGCCTCGACCTATAATCCCACCATACCTGTTTATTCGGGCAACGATGCCTTCTTCGGCTACAACGAGCCGGTAGACATCAACGGCATACCGGTGACCGGAGGAACAGCCAATCCGGCCGGACTTCTCAGCTACCGCGACAAAGCGCACACAAGCCGTCTGATCGGAAGCGTGGATGTCGACTACCGCGTGAGAGTGCTCCCGGGCCTGCGTTTCCATGCCACGGCGGCCTACGACCGCGCCCAGGGACAAAGCGACTATTACACCCCTGCGGCTTCATGGAGCGGCTTCAACAGCGGCGGCACGGTATCGTGCGTCGGCCCCAAGAAAGCCTACAACAAACTGTTTACCATCTACGGCAACTATAACAGAGATTTCGATGCCATCAAGAGCAGTGTCGATGTGACTGTCGGTTACGACTACCAGTGGTGGAAGCGCTATTCGCCCTACTACGAGACCTATAACGAAGCGGGCGAAGTGCAGTCGACAACCGCACCGACCGACGAGCGCCACACACTGCTTTCATATTACGGACGTCTGAACTATACGTTTGACGGACGCTATCTTCTGACGGCGACATTCCGCCGCGACGGCTCGTCACGTTTCGCCAAAGACAAGCGATGGGGCACATTCCCGTCGGTAGCTCTCGCGTGGAGAGCGTCGAACGAGTCATTCTGGGATTTCGCCCGCGATGTGATGAATGACCTGAAAATCAGGGTAAGCTATGGCCAGACCGGCCAGCAGGACGGCATCGCCAATTATTCGCACATGCCGATCTATACGATATCACAGGAGGGAGCGCAGTATGTATTCAACGGGATACCTATCTTCACCTACCGCCCGGAGGCATATAATCCCGACCTGAAGTGGGAGACCACCAAGGCGTGGAATATCGGTGTTGACTTCGGATTTATGAACAACCGCATCACAGGGTCGGTCGACTACTACAAGCGCAAGACCGAAGACCTGCTTGCCTCAGTGCCTTGTGCGGCGGGCACCAACTTCGCCAAATACATATTGTCGAATGTGGGCAATGTCGACAGCGAAGGTTTCGAGCTTTCGGTCAATGCCAATATCATCGACAGCAAAGACTGGTCATGGACCGTTGCTGCAAATGCCACATGGCAGAAATCGCGCATCACCAACCTGACAGTATCGCCCGACGCAGAGTCGCCCAACACGCTCGTGGGCACATCGGTCGACAGCCGCCGCGTGCAGGTGTTCTCGACGGGTTACGCGCCCTACGCATTCTATGTGTACAAACAGATCTACGACGAAAAGACCGGGCGCCCCATAGAGGGAGTCTATGCCGACCTCAACAACGACGGTCAGATAAATTCGTCAGACCTCTACCACTACCACTCGCCGGCTCCCGACTGGATACTCGGACTGAGCACCAGCCTTCGCTACAAGAAGTGGACATTGTCGACGTCGCTCCGCGCCAATATCGGCAACTACGTGTATAACGCCATGGCAATGAATACCGGTGCGTGGGAGACTGTATCCTACAACGCCTATCAGCTCAACAACCTCAACCGCAGCTACCTCGACACCGGTTTCTCCATGCGCCAGCATTACAGCGACCACTATGTTGAGAACGCATCGTTCGTGAAGATGGACAACCTGCAGCTGAGCTATGATTTCGGCAATGTGTGGCGCGACCTGCGTCTGCATCTGTCGGCCAACGTGCAGAATGTGTTCACGATAACGAATTACTCGGGCATAGACCCCGAAGTCAGCTATGGAATAGACTCGAACGTGTATCCGCGTCCCCGCACCTATTCACTGACAGTAGGACTTAATTTCTAACCACCAAAATCAAGACCAAAATGAAAAACAGATATATACTTGCGGCACTGGCAATCGGAGCGATGTCACTGACATCATGTGTCGACGACCTTGACCAGCGCCCTGTATTCGAGCAAGACGCCACCGTAGTGTATTCGTCGCCAGAGAGCTACCGGCAGGTTTTAGCAAAAGCATACGCATGCTTTGTCATCACGGGGCAGGAGAAGGACGGCAATCCCGACATTGATTCCGAAAAGGGATATGACCTGTCGAGATGCATATTCAACATGGAGGAGGACGCAACCGACGAGAGCATCAACACATGGAGCTCGCTCTATGATGTTTCGCATTTCAACTGGGACGCCAATGACGTGTGGGTGCAGGACGCTTACTACCGTCTATATTACACGATATCGGTGTGCAACGAGTTCATACGCAATTCGACCGACGGCTCGATAGGCCGTTTCACCGAAGCGGAGCAGGCTGAAATCAGAGCGATGAAAGCCGAGGCGAGGTTTCTCAGGGCGCTGTCATATTACTGGGTGCTCGACCTCTACGCGCAGGGACCGTTCTCCAACGAGGACACACCGATTTCGGGATATATACCGGAAAGATACGGCGACGAGCAGCTGTTTGATTTCATCGAGAGCGAGCTCAAGGATATCGAAGAGGCAGTTCCGGCAGACAATGAGTACGGCCGCGCAACGCGCGGAGCGGTGCAGTCGCTTCTTGCCCGACTTTATCTCAATGCCGAGGTTTACACCCGGGAGGCGCGCTATACCGACTGCATCACCTACTGCAACAAAATCATCAACAGCGGCAAATACTCTCTCGAACCTGAGTTTTACAAACTTTTCAACGCGTCAAACCACCTTCGCACGAATGAAATCATCTTCTCGTTTGTGATTGACGCAACGACTACAGTGACATGGGGCGCCACAACCAACATCATCTGCGGGTCATGCTCCAACACCTCGACACAGGATCCGGCGAAGTATGGCATCACCAACGGCTGGGGCAATTTCCGCGTTCGCGGAGAAATACCGGCGAAGTTCGGGGATGTTGCGACATCGAAAGACTCACGCTGCATGTTCTATACCGACGGCCAGACGCAATACATAGCAGTCTACAACGACCAGTCGCAGGGATATTTCAGCGAGAAGTTCACCAACCTTTATGACGACGGCACTGCAGCCTCAAACACGGCGGTTAACGGCTGTTCGACCGACCTTCCGGTGTTCCGTCTGGCCGATGTGTATCTGATGGCCGCCGAGTCGGCAGTCAGAGGCGGGTCAGGTCTTAGCCGAGCAGAGGCGCTGGCGCTTGTCAACAAAGTGCGCGAGAGAGCCTACGGCGACACCTCCGGCAATCTGAGCGACGCAGAGATGGATCTGCAGTTCTTTATCGATGAACGAGCCCGCGAGCTTCTGCATGAGTCAGTGCGCCGCACCGACCTCCGCCGCTTCGGAATGTTTACCACCGACAAATATATCTGGCAGTGGAAGGGAGGCGTAGCCGACGGCAAGGCAGTCGACAGCAAATATGAAATCTATCCTATCCCTGCTACCGAACTGTCGGTCAACACCAATCTGTCAAACCCAAATTACTAATTCCTAATCACGATCATATATGAAAATCAACCATATAACACGCATTTGCATCGCAGCCGCGGCAGGGCTTGCAGCCGTATCGTGTGACAAAGACGGCGACATGCTCACCATCAACGGCGGTGACGAGGTGACAGTGGGAGTGTCGGGCGGCGAGATAGTGCTCGACTACAACAACCTTAACGCACTTGCACTTACCCTCAACTGGGACGAGAACGGCAATCTCACACTCAGCAATCCGGCGGTTGCTCTTCCTGACGGCATTTTATCAAACAGTGTGGAGATGTCGCTCACTGATGATTTCTCACCGGCAGTCAGCACATCGGTGGCCGACGGACAGTATTACCGCCAGTTTACCGTAGCGGAACTCAACTCGCTGATGAGCCGTCTTGGCGTAGAGGGAGGCGAGCGCGCCGAAGTGTTTGTCAGAATAAAGACAGTCACCGGCAAGAATATCGATCCGACTTACAGCAATGTGCTCAGTATATTCGTGACACCCTACAAGATAGACATGAGTGTGGCTTATGTGCTTGACAAGAATATGGAGATGACGGCAATGACGCTGTCGTCGCCTGAGTCAGACGGCATATACAGAGGCTTCACCGGCGTAAGCGGCTGGGAAAACTGGTATATGAAGGAAGCGACCGGAGTAATCTGGGGTAACTCCTCGACACGCGGCACATTCGCAATATCGTCGTCGACGATGGACGAAGATTACTGGAACATGTGGTATCCGGGCACGGCAGGTTGCTATTTCACCACGGTCAATACGGTGGATATGGAGTGGAGCGCACTCTCCATCCCGTCACTGACAGTGTCAGGCGATATCGCCGGTGAGATGGTATTCGACCGCAAGGAGTGCTCTTGGAGCCTGACAACCGACATGGCCGCCGGCAACATGAACATAACCGTCAGCGGCACCGGCACGCTTTATGATCTGAGCACGGGAGACGGCAGTTCGTCGATAACCAAGACAGTGGCACTGAGCGGAACAGCCGACAATCTTGTATATTCGGAGACAGCAACGCAGATAAGCGTCAATGTGCCTGCTGCAGGGACGCAGACAATGAAACTGACACTTGTCAGCCCTCTGCAATGGAAAGTCACTTTCGGCGAGGAGAGCGCACCGGAAGAACCGGCAAGCCCGCTGCTGTATCTGTCGGGTCATGACGACGCGATATCGGGGAGCTGGCATTTCAACAATTACCTGCGTCTCTACAATGAAGAGGAACGAGCATACGCCGGCGGCGTATATTTCGCCTCGGAATGGGGCTACAAGCTCTATAAGGAGGCCGACAACTGGGATGACGCCTGGGGCTCGGGCGGCGAAGGCGACGCATTGTCAGGCAATCTCAAATTCGAGGCCAAGACAAATATTCCGGCACCCGAGGCAGGGCTGTATATATTGAATGCGAGCATCGGCAATCTCAGGTATGAAGCGATACCGGTCAACACAGTGTCATACACCGGACTTAACGACGACTGGAGCATAACGGCGATGACACCCGGCGAGACCGCCGGCGTGTACACAGCGATAGTCGAGAAAACCGCACCGACCCCGTGGGGAGTGAAAATACTTATCAACGAAAGCTGGGAAGTGTTTTTCGGAGGCGGCAACGGCGAACTGCTTTACGGCCATGACGGCTTTGACGGCGACAATGACCTTGCTCCGGGACAATATCTGCTGACTGTCGACGTTATAAACAGTGTTTACTCTTATTCAAACCTTTAATCATAATGAAAACAATATCAAGAATATTAGCATCGGCAGCGGTTTCGGCAATGGCAGCATTGACAGGATGCAGCGAGGATAGTCCGGTAAGCAATCCGCCTGTCGACAACAAACCGATAGAAATCGAACGCGGCACTTTCGCCAAGGGCGCCGACGTGAGCTGGCTTACACAAATGGAGGCAGAGGGGGAGAAATTCTATGCTCCCGACGGCTCACAGACCGAGTGCATGGAGCTGCTCAAAGAATATTGCGGAGTCAACTCGATACGTCTGCGCGTGTGGGTCAACCCACAGGAGGGGTGGAACAATATCGATGACGTGCTCGTAAAAGCACGACGCGCAAACTCCCTCGGACTGCGGCTGATGATTGATTTCCATTTTTCAGACACATGGGCCGACCCCGGCCACCAGGAGACACCCGCCGCGTGGGCCGGACTCGACATGAACGGGCTCAAAGAAGCCGTCACGTCGCATGTCAACAAGATGCTGACAAGCCTGGCTGCCTACGGCATAGAACCTGAATGGGTGCAGATCGGCAACGAGACAACGCCCGGAATGCTGTTCCCCTTGGGGTCGATTGACAATCCCGCGAATTTCTCGGAACTTGTATCGACAGGCTATGACGCGGTCAAGGCAGTATTTCCCGAGGCAAGTGTGATAGTGCATCTTGACAACGGAAACGACCAATGGCGCTATGACCGTATATTCGGTGCGCTTAAGGCCAATAACGGAAAATATGACATGATAGGAATGTCATTTTATCCAGAGGCCGACAGCTGGAAAAGCTCCGTCGACGACCTTATCGCCAACATCGGCCATGTCACCGCGACCTACGGCAAACCGGTGATGATATGCGAGGTCGGTATGGATTACCGCGAAGCTGCCGCCTGCAAAGCGATGCTCACCGATATCATCGCACGCACATCATCGCTCGATGTCAAAGGCATCTTCTATTGGGAGCCGCAGGCACCGGCCGGATATAACGGCGGATATAACAAAGGCTGCTTTGAAAACGGGACACCGACCATAGCACTTGACGCATTCAAATAGCGGGTGTCGCAGAATTCGGAAGCGTTTTGACGGACGCGCGAGCCGTGCTTCCCTACGTTTTGCAACACACTTAACAAAAAAACAACAACCATGAAATATACATCAATAATATCTGCATTGCTTATGTCGGCGACGCTGCTATCATGCTCCGGAAAACAGCAGACTGAGAGCGCTGAAAATCAACCGGCCGATGTCAATGCCAAGGAAACAGGCTTCGCCTTAGGCGCAGATGTGAGCTGGCTCACACAGATGGAGGCGGAGGGGCGCAAATTCTATACGCCCGGCGAAGAGCGCCAAGAGATGGAATGCATGCAACTGCTCCGCGACTGCTGCGGCGTAAACTCGATACGTCTGCGCGTGTGGGTCAATCCGGCGGAGGGATGGAACAGCATTGACGATGTGGTAAAGAAAGCATCGCGCGCCGACAGTCTGGGGCTGCGGACAATGATAGACTTCCACTTCTCCGACACATGGGCAGATCCGGGTCATCAGGTGATGCCCGAGGCATGGAAAGAGCTGTCGTTTGAAGATCTGAAGAAGGCCGTAGGCAACCATGTCACCGAGACACTGACAGCGCTCAAAGAGGCCGGAGTCAGTCCGGAATGGGTGCAGGTGGGCAACGAGACAACACCCGGCATGATGCTGCCCGCCGGCTCAACAGACAATCCGGAGCAACTGACGGCACTCAACAATGCGGGCTATGACGCTGTGAAGGGAGTATTTCCCGACGCAAAAGTCATAGTGCATCTCGACGGAGGCAATGACCGTGAACGTTACGACCGCATGTTTGACATACTGGAGGCCAACGGAGGTAAATATGACATGATCGGAATGTCGCTCTACCCTTACTGGGCCGAACAGGCCGGCGAGACCGGCGGCTGGGAAAAGGTTGTGGCCGACTGCATAGCCAACATCGGGCATTGCAAGGAGAAATACGGCAAGCCGGTGATGATATGCGAGATAGGCGCGCCGTGGGATCAGCCGGAACACACCAAAGCCCTCATAGAAAAAGCGTTGACCGCCGATGTAGAGGGTGTGTTTTACTGGGAGCCGGAAGCACCGGGCGGTTATAACGGCGGCTACCAGCTCGGATGTTTCGACAATGACTCGCCGACTATCGCCCTTGATGCGTTTGTGGAATACAAGAAATTGAACAACGAATGAAAACAACAACTATAATAACTGCAATGGCTCTTTCGGGAGCCATTGTTTTCACTGCCAACGGAGAAAGAAGGGTCACTACCCTCAACGACGGCTGGGAATTCACAAAGGGAGCCGCAGCCGGAGCACAGGAGTGGCAGCATGTGAGAGTGCCCCACGACTGGGCCATCTACGGGCCGTTTGACAGAAACAACGACCTTCAGACAGTGGCCGTGGAGCAGAACGGAGAAACAGAGGAAACCGTAAAAACAGGCCGCACCGGCGGATTGCCATTCATCGGAAAGGGAAGCTACCGCACGACCTTCGAGGTGGCAGACACGACAGGCCGCAATGTAACATTAGTGTTTGACGGGGCGATGAGCAACGCGCATGTCAAGGTCAACGGCCGGGAGGTTGCATACTGGCCTTACGGTTACAACTCGTTTTACGCCGATGTAACCGAAGCCGTAGTGCCCGGAAGCAACGATATGGTAGTCGAGCTTGAAAATTTTGAAAGAGCGTCACGATGGTATCCAGGCGCGGGACTATACCGCAACGTACATGTTGTAAACACCGACCGCGTGCATATACCGGTGTGGGGCACATACGTCACCACTCCGACAGTGACGAGAGAGAGGGCATCGGTAAAACTGGAGATGGAGATTGCCGGTGCTCGCAAGGGGGAGCCTGTAGATGTCGTCACCGATATCATCGCTCCGGACGGGAGCATAGCGGCAAGCAACAGCGCGCCGTATATATCGCACGGACAGAAATTCACACAGAATTTTCTGCTTACAGAACCGCAACTGTGGAGCCCCGACTCCCCTGCCCTTTACACCGCCCGCACCATTCTGAAGGTCGACGACAAAGAGGTCGACAGTTACGAGACCAAGTTCGGAGTGAGGAGTCTGGAGTATATACCGGAACTCGGATTCCGCCTCAACGGCGAGCCAACGAAATTCAAGGGGGTGTGCAATCACCATGACCTCGGACCGCTCGGCGCTGCAGTCAACCGCTCGGCTCTCCGCCATCAGGTGGCACTGTTAAAGGATATGGGCGCCAACGCCATACGCACGGCTCACAATATGCCTGCGCCGGAGCTGGTGGAGATATGTGACGAGCTGGGCATGATGCTTATGGTGGAGCCGTTTGACGACTGGAGTTTCCGTCCGAAATCGCCCAACGGCTACGGCCGCTTCTTCGCAGACTGGGCTGAAAAAGATGTCACAAACATGGTGAAACGTTACCGTAACTCGCCGTCAGTGGTGATGTGGTCGATCGGCAACGAAGTGCCAAGCCAGTGGGGCCCCGACGGAGTGTCGGAACTTACGATGCTCCAGGATCTGGTGAAGTCGCTTGACGCGACGCGTCCGGTGACATGCGGTATGGACCAGATAGGCGCCGTGCTCGACAACGGCTTCGCGGCATCGCTCGACATACCCGGCTTCAATTACAAACCGCAGTATTACGAGAAGGCATACGGCATGCTGCCTCAGAAAATGATATTGGGCTCGGAGACTGCATCGACAGTGTCGTCGCGCGGAGTGTATCATTTCCCGGTATCATTTGAGGTGGAACACAATCAGGTGATGCATGCCGACAATCAGTCGTCGAGCTATGACAATGAGGCATGCTTCTGGTCGAACACGCCCGACATAGATTTCTTCATGGACGAGCAGTCGTGGGTATTGGGTCAGTTTGTGTGGACCGGCTTCGACTATCTCGGCGAACCGTCGCCCTACGATACCGACGCGTGGCCCAGCCACAGCTCCGTATTCGGAATCATAGACCTGGCATCACTTCCGAAGGACAGATATTATCTGTATCGCTCGCAATGGAACGACAGGGACACTACGCTGCATGTGCTTCCGCACTGGAACTGGAAGGGACGCGAGGGAGAAGTGACTCCGGTATTCGTCTACACGTCGTTCCCCAAAGCTGAGCTTTTCATCAACGGCAAGAGCCAGGGCATGCGCGAGAAGAATGACTCGACATTGCAGACACGCTACCGCCTGATGTGGAACGAGACCCGCTATGAACCGGGCGAGCTGAAAGTAGTGGCCTACGACGAAGAGGGCAACCGCGCTGCAGAGAAGACAATCAGAACGGCCGGCAAACCGCATCACCTCGTTGTCACCGCCAACACCGACACGCTTGAGGCCAATGGGGATGACCTGGTTTACTTCACCGTGCAGGTGGCTGACAAGGATGGCAATATTGTGCCGGACGACAGCCGCCGCGTGAAGTTCAGCGTGACGGGAGCTGGAACGTTTGAGGCAACGGCCAACGGAGACCCGACTTCGCTCTTGCCTTTCCAGAACCCGGAGATGGATCTGTTCAGCGGAGCGGCGACCGCGATAGCGCGGAGCGGCAAGTCGGCGGGAGAAATCAAGTTTACCGCCAGCGCGAAGGGTGTGAAGCCGGCGACGTGCTTCGTTGAGGTAAGATAATGCAGCAGAATAATGCAGCGCTGAGGTAAGTGCAGCGGGACGAGACGCCGGCGACATGCATCGTTGATGTAAGATAATGAAGCGGGGGCGAGACGCCCCCGCCCCTGCTTTGCCGTTCGTTTGTCAGTTCCCTTCGGGCCAGAGGTTGTGGAAATGATTTACGGGGCCGTGGCCTTTTCCGATCGAGTAGGCGGCGCCCGATTGTATGGCCTTGAAGAGATAGTGCTTTGCCTGACGGACGGCGTCTTTGAGAGCGGCACCGCGGGCAAGACATGCGGCTATTGCCGAGGAGAGGGTGCAGCCGGTGCCGTGGGTGTTGACGGTAGCTATACGTGGGGCCGAGAGTTCTTCAATCTCGTCGGTCTCTGCGTTGTAGAATATGTCGGTCAGGCAATCGCAGTCAAGGTGTCCGGCCTTCAGCATCACCGACACACCGCCGGCGGCTTCAGAGAGGGCTACGGCAGCGTCGCGGAGCTGGTCGGGATGGTCAATAGTCTGCCCCAAAAGCAGTGAAGCCTCGGGAATGTTGGGTGTTATGATGCGGCTGCGCGGTATGAGCACGCGGCGCAACGTATCGACAGCGTCGGGCTGCAGAAGAGGGTCGCCGGAGGTGGCGACCATCACCGGATCGAGGACTATGTTGCGTATGTGGGGATAGAGGGCGAGAGTTTCGGCCA
Organism: uncultured Muribaculaceae bacterium; assembly: GCA_947174275.1. Lineage (GTDB taxonomy): Bacteria > Bacteroidota > Bacteroidia > Bacteroidales > Muribaculaceae > JAGBWK01. Next base: position 44,465 of record CAMWIJ010000001.1, on the reverse strand, counting down.
CGGTAACGATGAGTTCGGAGTCGTGGAGCATGCCGATTTTAACGGCGTCGGCTCCGATGTCGTCGATGACGGAGCGGATTTGTCCGGCCACGAATTGCGGGGGCACGGGATGGACGCCGTAGACGCCCTGAGTGTTTTCGTCGACAAGGGCGACGATGGCCGATGCGCCGTAGACGCCGAGGGCGGAGAAGGTTTTCAGGTCGGCCTGCATGCCGGCGCCGCCGGAGGGGTCGCTTCCGGCTATTGTCAGTGCTATAGGGTATTTTTTCATTGCTTTTTTGGGGACGGGTCGGACGGGTCAGACATGTCGGACTGGTCGGACTGGTCGGACTTTGGGTGAGAGTTTTTGGGGAATTAAATCAGCAGATGGGAGTCGGCGGTGCCTTTGTGGTAGGCGGATTGCCAGAACAGGGCTTCGAGACGGGTGGCTTCGATGAAAGTGTCGGTCATCAGACGGCGGACGGCCACGGTTGTGGCGGTAGCCAGGCGGTCGCACACGTCGATTGCCCGGGCGGTGCTGATGTCGAATGCCGGATCGGAGTAGGTCTCTATCCATGCGCGGTAGGGGTTGCCGTCGAGCCGTGCTGTCGACAATATATATTTTCCGATTTCGAGATACACCCAGAAGCATGGTAATATGGAAGCCGCTGCAACCGCGATGTCATCGTGAGAGCGTGCTTTGAGGAAGGATGTGTAAAATTCGCATGCGCCGGATTTTCGCATCTGCATATCGGGGTTGTAGGAGGCATGAAGGCTCTTTTCGACTGCAACCCCGTCGACTGCAAATGCGAGGAATGTCTCGACATCGGCCATGTCGGGCAGACGTGAGGCTATGTGGGCGAGGACGCGCGTGTAGTCATCGAGATACAGGCGATCCTGGCTTATGTAGAAGCGGAATATGTCGTCGGGCAGGGTGCCGTCGGCGAGTTCACGCAGGAAGGGCAAGTGTTTTATACGCTCGATTTCGGGCAGGGCGGCCTGCCATGCCAAATTGCTCCATTTTTCCATAATCACACCGGTTATTTCTCAGCGATAACAGCCACATAGTCGCCGCGGTCGCAACCTTCGACGGGAGTTTCGGCTCTTAGGTCGGAATAAAGTGGGTGGGCGGTGAGAGTCTGCATGCAACGGATGTTTTTAAATCCGGCCTCTTCGAGATAACCGACTTTCTCGGCGGTAGTGCGCCAGTTGGCTACGTTGACGAACTCGATAGGATAAGGATTGGGGGGATATACGCCTTCGAGGAGGGGATGCTGCCATGTGCCGAGCGCTTTTGCGAGGTTGTACATTATGCCGTAGGTGCTTTCTTTGGGGACATCGACAAGGATGATGCGTCCGCCTTCGGGGAGGGCATCGTAGACTTTTGCGACAATGCCGCGGAGGTCTGTGATGTAGCTCGGAGAGCCGTTGAAAATAACAGTGCCGTATTTTCCTGCGGGATAGTCAAAATCCTCGCCTGTTGCAATAACGACATCCATGCCCCTCTTGCGGGCTATTTCCGCCATGCCTGTCGACGGTTCTACCCCGTCGGTTACATCAATACCATACTCCTTGCGCATGATATCCTCGAAAAGACCGCTGCCGCATCCTACGGAAAGTATGGGACGCGGAGCATCGTTGAGTGTCGCGGCAACGAGAGCTACCTCAGAGGCGAGCACGTTGGAGTTTTCAATAAACCATTGGTCATACGCCCCGGCGTATTCATCAAAACTTGTAGACATAATATAGTAAGTAACTGTTTAAAATTCAATTGTCGAGAAAATCATTTTATCGAGGTCAAGCACCAGAATGCGACCGTCAAGCGTGTCGCCGCATCCGGAAAGAAGCTTGAGCGCCTCAAGCGCCTGTATAGAGCCTATGACGCCGGGAACCGGGCCAAGATTGGCGATAAGACGGTCTCGGTTGTCGGCAAAGGTCTCGGCATCGGGATAAAGGTCGGCATAGCGTTTGCCACTGCGGTGATTGAACACGGTCACACAGCCGTAAAGGCCATCGATGGAACCATGCACCCAAGGCTTGCCGAGACGCCGGCACTCACTGTCGATGAGGCGTCGTGTGGCGAAATTGTCGGTACAGTCGACCACGATGTCGTAAGCGGCAATGACAGTGGCGGCATTGTCAACGGTGAGTCCGTCGTCAATGATGTCAAGAACAGTGTCGTGAGACATGGCGGACAGTCGCTGATGCGCGCACAGAGTCTTGGGCTTGCCGAGGTCGTGCTCAGTGTAGAGTATCTGGCGCTGCAGGTTGGTGATGCCGACGGTGTCATTGTCACAAAGGCCTATGCGCCCTACCCCTGAAGAAACCAGATATGAAGCCACGGGGGCACCTAGGCCGCCGAGCCCTACAATGAGAGCAGAAGAAGCGAGGAGACGCTGCTGTCCCTGCGTGCCAAAACCGGGAAGGATTGTCTGTCGTAAGTATCGTTCCATATAATCAGTCGAATATGCGGTCCCAGTCTTTCCATACAGGTTCACGGCCGAGAGCCCTGAGGTCGGCCACCACTTTAGCTGGAGAGGCATCGTCGCTGATTGCGAACTGCTCGAGAGAGTCTGTGCATGACGCATATCCTCCGGGGTCGACTTTAGAACCGGCACTCATGGTAGTGACACCGAGAGTAGCCATGTTGTTGCGGAAGGCATGGTTTTCGCGTGTAGAATATGAGATGTCGACGTCAGGGTCGAAGATGCGGAAAGCGAAAGTGAGCTGAGCGAGCTCGCGGTCGGTCATCACAACGTTAGGCTGGAAACCGGATTCGGATGGGCGCATGCGCGGGAAGTTGACAGAATATTTCGTGCGCCAGTAATTCTTGCGCAGGTAGATCAGATGCCGAGCCATCATTGTGACATCGGTGCGCCAGTCCTCAAGGCCGATTAGCACCCCCATGCCGATTTTGTGGACACCGGCCATGCCCATGCGGTCGAAACCGTTGCATCGCCATTCGAAATCTGATTTCATGCCAGCGGGGTGGTATTTTTTGTAGTTGGCGCGGTTGTAGGTCTCCTGGAAACAGATTACGCCGTTGAGTCCGGAGTGAGTGAGGCGGCGGTAATCGTCGGTTGAAAGCGGCATCACCTCGATTGTGAGGTTGGAGAAATATGGCCGGCATACACGAAGCGCCTGCTCGATATAGTCGGTGCCTGCCTTGACAGGGTTCTCCCCTGTCACAATAAGAAGGTTTTCAAAAGGACCGAGCTTTTTGATAGCCTCGCATTCAGCATTAATCTGCTCCATTGTCAGGATGACACGGTTGAACCTGTTGTGGCAGTTGAAACCGCAGTATACGCATGAGTTGGTGCATGAGTTGGTGATGTACATCGGAATGAAAAGCTGCATAGTCTTGCCGAAGCGCTGCTCGGTGAGACGGCGGCTTTTCTGTGCCATCCGTTCGAGATATGGAGCGGCAGCTGGAGATACGAGCGCCATGAAATCGCGGTCAGAAAGGCGGTCGGCAGCAAGCGCCCTCTCGACATCGGGCGCCGTCATGCGCATTATCTCGGCCGTGGTGGTGTCCCAGTCGTATTTCTTTAATTCGTCAGCAAACATATCAGTCGAGGAATGAGGTGAGCGGACTTGAGGCTTCAGCGCAGTCGGAAACGGCACCGAGACCGGCAAGATAAGCATCGCGTCCGGCGGCGGTAGCTGCGGCAAACGCCCGTGCCATAGCCACAGGGTCGCCGGCCACGGCAATAGCAGTGTTGACAAGCACGGCATCGGCGCCAAGTTCCATGGCTTCGGCGGCATGAGAGGGCGCACCGAGTCCGGCGTCGACGACAACGGGGACACTGCTCTGGCTGATGATGATTTTCAACAGTTCGCGTGTCACGAGCCCCTTGTTGCTGCCGATAGGAGCGGCAAGAGGCATCACGGTAGCCGCACCGGCCTCCTCAAGGCGCTTGCAGAGCACGGGGTCGGCCTGGATGTAAGGGAGAACCACGAACCCGAGTTTTGCAAGCTCTTCGGTGGCTTTGAGGGTCTCCACCGGGTCGGGGAGCAGATAACGCGGGTCGGGGTGAATTTCAAGTTTTATGAAGTCGGTGCCGAACGCTTCGCGGGCGAGCTGCGCGGCGAGCACGGCCTCCTGCGCGTCGCGTACGCCCGATGTGTTGGGCAGTAGCTGAATGCCATCGTGCATGATGTGGTGGAGCATCTCGTCGTCGGTGTTGTCCATATCGATACGTTTCATTGCCACGGTCACCATCTGAGTGCCGGATGCAAGGATGGCCTGCTCCATTATTTCATTACTGCGGAACTTTCCTGTTCCGACAAAGAGGCGTGATGAAAATTCACGACCTCCGATTATCAGTTTCGACATATCTTGTTTTTATTTTATTCGTTTGATTATTTCTTCTGTGATCCGAACCGGATCGGGGGCATTTCTGATTGTGCCGCTCACGGCAACTCCGCCGATTCCGGTAGAGATTATCGGGGCAATATCGGGCAATGCGATGCCGCCTATCGCCACTATCGGAAGCCGGATGCCGGAGGCGCTGCAGCGGGCAACGATGTCGTTATATCCGTCGATGCCGAGCACGGGACTGAGTTTTTGTTTTGTTGTGGTGAAGCGGTAGGGACCGAGTCCGATGTAATCGGCACCGGCGTCGTTTGCCGCGGCGATGTCGTCGAATGTATTGGCGGTGGCACCGATGATACGCCGCACACCCAATATGCGCCTCGCTTCGGCAACAGGCATATCGTTTTTGCCGAGATGCACACCGTCGGCACCGAGAGGGTCCACAAGACCGACGTGGTCGTCGACAATGAATGTCGCGCCGTAGCAGTCGCACAGAGTTCTGATCTGCCGTCCGCAGGCGAGCAGCGAGTCAGGAGAGGCATTTTTGTGACGGAGCTGTATCCAGCGGCAACCGCCGGCAAGGGCTTTCTCCACCTGGGGGATTATCTCAGCCGTGTCGGGAGCGTGGGTGATGAACTGAAGCCTGAAGGCAGCTGCATCGATACGCGCTTTCCAGACGGCGCCGAGCATGGCGGCACCGCCGAAACCAAGCGCCTCGATTTCATCGAAGCGGTCGGGAGTGACACCTCCGAGGGCGAAAATGCGGCTGTCGACAGCGTCACGCAATTCGTCAAAGTCAAAATCGGCGCTGTAGCCGGGTTTTGACAAAGACGGATATATCGGACTGAGGAAGGCATAGTCACAGTCGAGTGAGGCTATTTCGCCGACAGAATGGAGCGAGCGGCTTACGACACCGGTCCATCCGCGGGGCGCACGGGGATTGCGGCTGTTCAGGTGCAGGCCACCGACAGAGAGACTGAGAGCAATGTCAAAATGGTCGTGGAGAGAGATGCGCGGATATAGCTCTGACGGTATCTGTCGGAGAAAATCGGTGAGCTGTCGGGCCGTCGCGCCGGGTTTGCGTATGTGCACCCGCCAATAGCCCCCGTCGGTCAGCAAAGACACTATGGAGGCGGCTTCCCCTTCGAAAAATTCGGGGAGCGTTATAGCTATCAGTCGCATCGCCCTACCCTCCGCACACGGCTCTGATAATCGTTATCCGCATACCTTCTGCAAGTCTGAAGCCGGCCCATGAGGCACGAGGCACCACTTTGTTGTCGACTGCTACGGCATGGCCTTTCTCACTTATACCCTGACTCTGCAGGAGCGCAACGATGTTGTCGCATCCGTCGGGCAGGATGATTTCCCTGTTGTTGATCTCTACTTTCATAAGAACAGTTGAAAAAAAGATATCCGGCATCGATATGATGACGGACACAAAGAGGGATAATCCTGTTGACGGCTATGCGAAAAAAGATATCACAAGTTCCTTTCGGCGGTACTAACCGCATCAAGTTCGTAGGGTATAATCTCAGTCCTTCAATGAGGACACCCCTCCTGTGCTGCTGCAAAATTACACAATTTTTTATTTCTTCCAAATAAATTTGAGCACGTTGCGGACTATTATCGGAAATAACGAGTGTGACTATTGAAACTTTCGTATGCCAAAATCGTCGGCCAAGTGTTTATAGAAGTATATTTGCAACCAAAAAAAATTACGACTATGACCTCGGTTCAGATTATATGGCTGTGCAGCATCGCTGCGATACTTGTTGTCCTTGCGGGGACAGCAGTCAGTGTGTTTCATCTACACCCGTTGCGCTTTCTGCGCAGACACCATATCATTGGCATAGAAAAATATGATTTCCTCTATGACGACGATGACTGCGATGAATGACGGATGCGCAGTGAGCGCAGAGCTCAGGGGCGACTGCATGTTTTTTGCGAAATACGCATCATGCATGCTGGGATGTGCGGCCACATGCAGCCGCATACAGAAGAATATCAACCGCATGGCGTCGGCGGGGGGATATGATGTGGAGCTGACGATACTTCCGGCCCATTGCATTGTCACGCTGACCGATGCCGACGGTATGTCATACAGCCATTCGTCGACGATAGCGCATCTGCCCAACGACTATGCCCTCAACACCCGTCTGAGCAATCTTAGCTGGCGTGTGGCCGAGGGAAAGCTCACACTCGCTGAGGCGAAGGCGGAGTTTCCGAAACTTCTCGAAGGTCAGCGCTACAACGATTGGATTGTTCTGTTGCTTGTGGCAGCGGCCAATGCGGCATTCTGCCGTATATTCGGCGGCGACTGGCGTGGGATGTGCATAGTGGCCGTTGCGACGCTGATCGGCTACACATTCAAGATATTGCTTACGCGTCAACGCGTCAATTACATGGTTGTGACGACAGTTAGCGCGTTTACGGCTGCGGTGGTAGGCACGGCGGGCTATGTGTTTGACGGCATCACCTCGACGCCCGAAGTAGCCCTCGCCACGAGTGTGCTGTTTCTCATTCCGGGCATACCGTATATCAACAGTGTCAACGACCTTCTGACCGACCATTACCTGTGTGCGTTCAGCAGGTTTGCCAAAGCCACCATCATCACGGCATGCATCACAGTTGGGCTTACAGCGGCATTTTTATTGATGAAGATTAGTTTCAGCGATTTATGACAACAGTTTTAGAGATATTTTCCGACGGGCTGCTTGCGGCCGTCGCCGGCATAGGTTTCGGCGCAATCAGCAATCCGCCGCGCATGGCACTGAAATACTGCGGACTCATAGCGGCATTCGGCCACATGACACGCTACTGCATGATCAATCTCGGGGGGATACACATTGTGCCGGCGAGCCTTGCGGGGGCATTTGTAGTGGGGCTTCTCGCCATCATCTGCGCCAAGCGTGTGAAGTGTCCGCCTGAGACATTCGCGTTTCCCGCCCTTCTGCCGATGATACCGGGGATATATGCCTACAAGACCATTCAGGCATTTCTGCTCGCTCTTACCGCTTCGGGAGAGGAGGAGTTCAATCATTTTTTGTATATTTGCCAGTCAAACGGCATTGTATTCTTCTTTGTCATCATCGGCATGGCGGTGGGGGTACTGATACCGATCTACATCTTCAAGAAAATATCATTCAGCGTCACCAAATAACAAGTACTGCTTATGGAACTACGCCAGCTCAGATATTTTGTGGCAGCCGCCCGTGCCCTTAACTTCTCGGAGGCGTCGGCCAAGGTCAATATCACACAGTCGACACTCTCGCAGCAGATACGGCAGCTTGAGGATGAACTCGGCACGCAGCTGTTCTACCGCAACAGCCATTCCGTAAAGCTCACCGAGGAGGGCGAGCGCCTGCTTCCGCTTGCAATCGATACGCTCAATTCGGCCGAGAGCTGTGCTGATGCCGTCAAGAATATCCACGGCCTTGTCACCGGCACTCTCAATATCGGTGTCACCTACTCTTTCAGCCCGATACTGACCGAAACCATGCTTGAATTCATGCAGCGGTATCCGGGCATCAAGCTCAATGTGTATTACAAGACGATGGCCGAACTGCTTGTCATGCTGTCGAACTACGAGGTGGATTTCGTGCTTGCATTCATGCCCGACAATCTACGTCAGGAAATAGAGTCGCACATACTTTTCGACAGCCATCTTGCCGCCATCGTCAACAAAGACCATCCGCTGGCGCGACAGCCCAAAGCCGGCATCGACGACCTGCGGCAATATGCCATCGCGCTTCCGTCACCGGGGCTTCAGGCGCGCAACGCCTTCGACAAGCTGCTCGGGGCATACGCCGGCACGCAGCGCATAAAGGTGGAACTCAACGAAGTGAACATACTCATACAGCTTGTCAGACACTCGCAGATGGTGACAGTGCTCGCCGAGACCTCAGTCTACGGCAACGATGACATGCGCGCAATTCCGATTGATATCCCCGGCAACAAGATGGCCGGCAGCGTGCTCACTCTGCGCGGCTCTTACCGCAAGCACGCCACGCGCACGTTCATCGCCATGCTGACACAGTCGCGCGCAGTGCTCTCGCGCCGCAACAACTGGCTTTAGATGTAAGAAAATATACTTTTTGCTATGCTTTTATTTATTTCTATAGATTTTTTCTATATTTTTGCTTGCATTTGCAACAAAATGATTATATTTGCATCGTAATTATAAACGATAGCAGGGGTGACCCGTATAATATAACGCCGCCCCGCAAAATTTTAAGGTAAAAGATATGCAGAAAGGTTTGCCTCTACCTCAGGGACTTTACAATCCCGATTATGAGAAAGACGCCTGCGGAGTAGGTTTGCTGGTAAATATCCGCGGAGTCAAATCACACCAACTTGTAGAAAAAGGGCTTCAGGTGCTCGAGCACATGGTGCACCGCGGAGCCGAGGGCGCCGACCCCAAGACAGGCGACGGCGCCGGAATAATGGTACAGATACCCCACGAATTTATTTTGCTCCAGGGTATAGCCGTGCCCGAGAAAGGTCGCTACGGCTCGGGACTTGTGTTCCTGCCCAAAGACAACGATGAAGCGCGCCAGATGATTTTCGACATCATCGAGCGCGAGACCATAGAGATGGGGCTGTCGTTCCTGCCACCGCGCGACGTGCCGGTCAACTCCGACCAGCTCGGCCGTGTCGCCAGAGCCGCAGAGCCCGACATCAAACAGATATTCATAGCCGACGAGACCACCAACGAGCCTCTCGAACCGAAACTCTATATACTCCGCAAGCGCATCGAAAAGAAGATAGCGCAAAGCGGCATTCCCGGCAAGGAGGCATTCTATATCGTGTCGCTCTCGTCGCGTACCATCATCTATAAGGGGATGCTCTCGTCGCTGCAGCTGCGATATTATTTCCATGACCTGATGAATCCCCATTTCACCACGGCCATGGCGCTCGTTCACTCTCGCTTCTCGACCAACACATTCCCCACCTGGGCGCTGGCACAGCCGTTCCGCATGCTCGGCCACAACGGAGAAATCAACACGATACGCGGCAACCGTCTGTGGATGAAAGCCCGCGAATGCATGCTCCATCCCGAAGCGTTCGGCGACAACGACATGACGCCGATAGTGCAGCCCGGCATGAGCGACTCCGCATCGCTCGACAATGTGCTCGAATATTTCGTTATGGGCGGCATGTCGCTACCCCACGCGCTGGCGATGCTCGTGCCCGAGAGTTTCAATGACAAGAACCCGATATCTCCGGAGCTGAAGGCATTTTACGAATATCACTCGATACTCATGGAGGCATGGGACGGCCCGGCCACACTGCTCTTCAGCGACGGACGCTACGCCGGCGGCATGCTCGACCGCAACGGACTCCGTCCGGCCCGCTACGTCATCACCAACAACGACACGATGGTGATTGCATCGGAAATCGGAGTGCTCCCCTTCGATGCCGGAGAGGTGAAGAAAAAAGGACGTCTGCGTCCGGGCAAAATGCTCATGGTCGACATGGAGAACAGTGAAGTGCTCTACGACGCCCAGCTCAAAGAGATGCTTGCCGGCCAGTTCCCCTACCGCGACTGGCTTGCCAAAAACCGTATCAAACTCGATAAAATCATCTCGGGACGCAAGGTCAACAATGACATCGAGAATTTCCCCCGTCAGCTCCGCGCATTCAACTACAACCGCGAAGAGATAGAGAAAATCATCACACCTATGGCGGTAGACGGCAAGGAGCCGGTCAACTCCATGGGCAACGACACACCGCTCGCCGTGCTCTCCAACGAGCCGCAGCTGCTTTTCAACTATTTCCGCCAGCATTTCGCACAGGTGACCAACCCGCCCATCGACCCTTTGCGCGAGGAGCTTGTGATGAGTCTCGACAGCTACATCGGCGCCATCAACATGAACCTCATGAGCCCCGGCCCCGAACTGTGCAAGATGGTGGAACTGAAACGCCCCATCATCACCAACCAGGAGCTCGACATACTCTGCAACCTCCGCTACAAGGGCTTCAACACCCGCAAGCTGTCGATGACATTCGACATCAACGCCGGAGCCGACGCGCTTGAAAATGCCATTCAGCGCCTGTGCGAGGAAGCGGAAAAAGCGGTCGACGAAGGATGCAACTACATCGTGCTATCCGACCGCGATATCGACGCCACACACGCACCCATACCCTCTCTGCTTGCCACATCGGCAGTGCACCACCACCTCATCGACTGCAAGAAACGCGTGCAGACCGCGCTCGTGGTCGAGACTGCCGACGCCCGCGAGGTGATGCATTTCGCCCTGCTGTCGGGCTACGGTGCAAGCGCCGTCAACCCCTATCTGGCATTTGCCGTAATCGACAGCCTTGTCAAGAGCAAGGAGCTGCAGCTCGACTTCCACACCGCCGAAAAGAACTTCATCAAGGCAGTTGACAAAGGATTGCTCAAAGTGATGTCGAAGATGGGTATCTCCACCCTCACCTCCTATAAGGGCGCACAGCTCTTCGAGGCAATCGGCATAGGCGAAAGCATCACACGCAAATATTTCGGAGAGACAATCTCAAAAATCGGCGGCATCGACATGGCCGACCTACAGCGTGAAATCATCGCCGACCACGCCGAGGCATTCGCCGACGACTACGACACCGAGGCGCCCATACGCCACATCGGGCAGTATTCGTTCCGCAAGGACGGCGAGCAGCACGCATGGAACCCCGAGACAATCGCCACGCTCCAGATTGCGACCCGCCTGGGCAGCTACAAGAAATTCAAGGAATTCACATCGCTTGTCGACAACAAGCCCGAACCGATATTCATCCGCGACTTTCTCGACTTCAAAAAAGGCACACCGATACCCGTAGAGGAGGTAGAGCCGATAGAGGATATCATGCGCCGCTTCGTGACGGGCGCCATGTCGTTCGGCTCCATATCGCGCGAGGCCCACGAAGCTCTCGGCATAGCGATGAACGCCATCGGCGCACGCTCCAACACCGGCGAGGGTGGCGAGGACGCAGCCCGCTTCAAACCGCGCGAGGACGGCACTTCGGCACGCTCGGCAATCAAGCAGGTGGCATCGGGACGTTTCGGCGTCACCACCGAATATCTCGTCAACGCCGATGAAATACAGATCAAGATAGCCCAGGGTGCGAAACCGGGCGAAGGCGGACAGCTTCCCGGCTTCAAGGTCGACAAGATTATCGCCAAGACCCGCCACTCCATACCCGGCATCTCACTCATTTCTCCTCCTCCCCACCACGACATCTATTCAATCGAAGACCTCGCGCAGCTCATCTTCGACCTCAAGAACGTGAACCCCGACGCCCGCGTCAGCGTGAAGCTCGTGTCGGAGAGCGGCGTAGGCACAATCGCCGCCGGTGTGGCCAAGGCCAAGAGCGACCTCATCACCATTTCAGGCGCCGAAGGCGGCACGGGAGCCTCGCCCGCAAGCTCGATACGCTATGCCGGCCTACCCTCTGAAATAGGTCTGGCCGAAACGCAGCAGACCCTCGTGCTCAACAACCTGCGCGGACAGGTGAAACTTCAGGTCGACGGCCAGCTCAAGACCGCCCGCGACGTAATCATCATGTCGATGCTCGGCGCCGAGGAGTACGGCTTCGCCACCAGCGCCCTGATAGTGCTCGGCTGCGTGATGATGCGCAAATGCCACACCAACACATGTCCCGTAGGTGTCGCCACACAGAACGAGGAGCTGCGCCGCCGCTTCTTGGGACGTTCGGAATACGTAATCAACTTCTTCAAATTCCTCGCCCAGGAGATACGCGAGACTCTTGCCGAACTCGGCTACCGCTCGCTCAACGAAATCATAGGCCGCAGTGACCTGCTCACGGTAAAAGCCGGATGCACCGCGCCCAAGACCGAACATCTCGACCTGTCGCGCATAATCTTCACTCCCGAGGAGTCGCACAAGAACGCCATCATCAATGTCACTTCGCAGGAACATGATATAGCAAACGTGCTTGACCGCAAGATGATAAGCCGCGCCTACCCGGCAATCGAAAGCCAAATGCCGGTGGAACTCGACTTCCCCATCACCAACACCGACCGTTCGGTCGGCGCAATGCTCTCGGGCGTCGTAGCCAAGAGATACGGCAACGAGGGATTGCCCGACAACACCATCTCGGTCACCTTCAAAGGCTCGGCCGGACAGAGCTTCGGCGCATTCCTCGCCCACGGCATCTCGTTCCGTCTCGAAGGCGATGCCAACGACTATGTGGGCAAAGGACTGTCGGGCGGTAAAATCGTCATCGTGCCCCCGGCAGGCTCCACCTTCGCACCCGAGGAGAACATCATCGCCGGCAACACACTGCTCTACGGCGCCACCTCGGGCGAAATCTACATCAACGGCCGCGTTGGCGAACGCTTCTGCGTGCGCAACTCAGGCGCTACAGCCGTGGTGGAAGGCGTGGGCGACCACTGCTGCGAGTACATGACGGGCGGACGCACCGTAGTGCTCGGCTCTACCGGACGCAACTTCGCGGCAGGCATGAGCGGCGGCGTGGCCTACATCTGGAATCCCGACGGCGATTTCGACTACTACTGCAACATGGAGATGGTCGAACTCTCACTCATCGAGGACATGAGCGACAACCGCGAACTCTACCGACTCATTTCAAACCATTTCAAGCATACACGCAGCCCGCTTGCAGGACGCATGCTCGACAACTGGAACGAATACGTGGGTCAGTTCATCAAGGTGATACCTATCGAATACAAGAAGGTGCTCCACGATGAAAAGATGGAATCATTGCAGCGCAAAATCGCAAGCCTCGAACGTGACTGATAATTAAAAATTTTTCAGGCGCCCGTCGAAGCGGGCGCCATAACAAGAAGTATATATGGGAAATCCTAAAGCATTTCTGACTATAAATAGAAAAGAGGCCGGCTACCGTCCTGTCGCCGACCGTATTCACGACTACGGCGAAGTGGAGCAGACTCTCAACCCGGAGGACCGTCGCCTGCAGGCATCGCGCTGCATGGAATGCGGCGTGCCCTTCTGCCACTGGAGCTGTCCGCTTGGCAACAAACAGCCCGAATGGCAGGACCGCCTCTACAAGAACGATATCAAGGGAGCCTACGCGCTGCTGACAGCCACCGACGACTTCCCCGAATTTACGGGCCGCGTATGTCCGGCGCTGTGCGAAAAAGGCTGCGTGCTCAACAAACAGCATGAACCGGTCACAATCCGCGAGAACGAATGCGCCATCGTAGAGCGCGCCTTCCTCGAAGGGCTCGTCACGCCCCATATCCCCGCCAGGCGTACCGGCAAACGTGTGGCCGTGATAGGTTCGGGTCCTGCCGGACTCGCCTGCGCCAACCGCCTCAACCGTAAGGGGCACTCGGTGACAGTATTCGAGAAAAGCGAGGCCGCAGGCGGACTGCTCCGCTTCGGCATTCCCGATTTCAAGCTCAACAAGAGTGTTATCGACCGCCGCATCGCCCTGCTCGAACAGGAGGGCATCGAGTTCCGCTACAACGTGGAAGTAGGCAAGGATATACCTGCCGCCGACATACTGCGTGACTATGACGCCGTGTGCGTGGCGATAGGCTCGGGTGTGCCCCGCGACCTCAATGTCGAGGGCCGCGACCTCAAAGGCGTGCATTTCGCCCTCGAACTGCTCCAGCAGCAGAACCGCGTCAATGCAGGCGCCGACATTCCCGCCGGCGAACGCATCACCGCCAAAGGGAAGCATGTGCTTGTAATCGGCGGCGGCGACACTGGAAGCGACTGCGTTGGCACATCTCACCGACAAGGGTGCAAATCAGTGACGCAGATTGAAATCATGCCGAAGCCGCCGGTCGGAGAAAATCCCGCCACCCCGTGGCCCTACTGGCCGGTAATACTGAAAACCTCGTCGTCGCACGAGGAGGGATGCGAGCGCCGCTGGCTTCTCGACACCCGCGCCATCCGTGGCCGCGACGGCAAAGTGACCGAAGTGGAGGTAGAGGAAGTGGCATGGGAAAAAGACCCCGAAACGGGTCGCATGAACCTCGTGCACACCGGCAAGACCGAAGTCATCAAGGCCGACCTCGTGCTTCTCGCAATGGGATTCACCAACCCCGTGGAGGAGGGTTTGCTCGAGCAGCTCGGTGTAGAGAAAGACGCGCGCAAAAATGTAAAGGTCGATACGTCGCACAAGAGCAGCGTCGACAAGGTATTCGCCGCCGGTGACGCCGCTACAGGCGCATCGCTCGTGGTACGCTGCATAGCATCGGGGCGCGACACCGCCGCCGCTATCGACAAAATGCTGTCGGCAAAATAACCTGCCTGTCAGCCTTGAAAGGGTGAGGGTGTTGCAGGACGTCATATTGGCGAACGCACGGCTCGTGCGTCCGCCAATATGTTGATTATCAGGCGCTGGCATCGGACGCACGAGCCGTGCGTCCCTACACTGCGAAGTGCTGCAACGCCCTCATTTTTTATGCTCCAAAATGTGTCAAATTAAAATTAAATAGCTATCTTTGGTTATTATTTTGAGTTTTTGACAAACATCTTGCTACGGAGTATTAAAAAAAATGAAATATTGGATAGTTTTTCTGCCGGCATTAGTCATGATGATCGGTTGTAGGCCACGGCAACACGACCAAAGGCTTGCCAATGTTGAAGCGACAATATCAAAATCGCCCAAAGAAGCATTGGCGCTTCTTGACAGTATCGACATAACAACACTTTCTGAAGCTGATAGATATTATTATGATTTTCTGTCAGTCAAAGCCGGGGATAAAGCCTATATTGAGCACGCTTCCGACACGACTATTCTTAAGGTTATAGACTATTATGCCGACAAAGATAACGCGTTATATGTCGAGGCGCTATATTATGGTGGCCGTGTATATAGCGACATGGGTGACACTCCCACCGCACTCCAATATTTCCACGAGGCGCTTGACAATTTTCCGGAAGACTCTCCCGATCTTGACCTTAAGGCAAATATACTCAGCCAGACAGGCCGTTTGCTGACAAGCATCAATCTGTTTGACGAGGCCGTTCCATATATCGAAAAGGCCATTGCCATCGGCGAGCAATGCAGGGACACACTTAATATGGTCTATGACATCCAACTGTTAGGCGGCACATACCGACGGGCTCGGGAATTTAACCGCGCCGAATTATTATTATCCAAAGCATTAGATTTAAGTTCCAACCTACCGCCATCAATCAAAGCAAAATCAAGGATGGCATTAGCTGAAATAAAATTTCAACAAGGAGCAAATGATTCTGCCCTTGAATTGATTAGGAGCTCGATTGATTACGTCAGTCCAATGTCACGTAATAATGCATTAGCGTATGCTTCAGATATCTATCTTATGAAAGGTATTCTTGATACGGCATATATTTATGCATGCGAGTTATTACATAGCCCATATTCAATTAATAAGAGTACAGCTTACCAAACTCTCCTGTCTCCAGAACTACGAAATTTAATTCCACTTGACACGATACATCAATATATTTCGGAATATCGAGAATTTCTTGAAAATTATTATGACAGCAATGAAATGCAACTGGCTATAAATGAACAAAATTTTTATAACTATCAACTGCACGAAAGAGAACGGGAAAAAGCCGAGACATTTAGCGCCCGACTTATAAAATGGATTTTCGGGATTTCTTTTTTATGTTTTATTTTAGCGGTTACCATTCTATACTATAAAAACAAGACAAAAAAGACCTTGCTTAAACTGCATATTGCCCTTAACAACATAGACAAGCTGAATGAAAACATATCTGCGGGCAACCACAATTTAAACTCGACCAATAATATTGAAGACGAACATGAACTCCGAGAGAAACTAAAGGATAAATTATTGTCAATCTACCATAAAAATGGCGACATGCTTCTCAGCAAAACTATTCTCGATTCGGATGTCTACAACAAACTTTTGGAACATATAAAGGATGAAAAAATTATATCACATGACGACACTTTCTGGAAAGAATTAGAGGAAACAATTATCAAGTCGTCCCCTGATTTCAAAAATAATCTTCAGTTATTAGTGCAAAGCCATTTGACCACGATAGATTATCATACTGCGTTGTTAATTAAATGCCATATTCAGCCATCACAAATGGCAATTTTATTGGGTCGCACGAGAAGCGCCATTGTATCCCGTAGAGCCACTCTATCGATTAAGATTTTTGGAGAAAAAATAGGCACCAAAGTCATCGACCACATAATACGCTTATTATGAGCAGCTTCTATAGAATGCGGTAAAAATGCGGTATAGCTAAAAACGCATTTCCGCATTTTTTCCGCATTATATTTTGCAATAGATTGGGGCTTTTATCACTAATTTTACCACGACCCAAATGGACAAAAATATGAATTATATGAAAAGACTTTTCTGCTCCGCTTTCCTCTTAATATTATTGAATTGTATCCAGTTTCCGGTTTCTGTTTTAGCCGCGGATAGTGTGTCTTACACTGTCACTATGCAAAAAGAGCCAAACAACCAAACGGGACACAATAAACAAGAAGAACCTGAGGGACGACGTATACCCCCAAAACCGATTTACTGCACAATTAGTCCCGAGGGGATTTCTGTCACCGGACTATCGGAAGATATAATCACTTATGAAGTATGGAATGAAACATCAGAAATTTGTCTTGCATCTTTCAATGAAGAACAGGAATTCCTGAACTTCCTTTTCAGCCAATCGGGCGAATTTCAGATAACCTTCGTTACCGAAAATTATTGTATATCCGGATATATCTCAATATAATTATTTTTTTAATTAAACTAAAAACGTATGAAAAAGAAAATTATTTGTTCAGTGGCTTTTCTTGCAGCCATCATCGGAGCATCTGCAACTGTTAAATGGGTTGGCGCCTGTGGAGCAGAAGTAATAACGGTATCATATGAATACTTTATAGATGCGCCCGAGGAGATAGATGAATACTACCAGTTGTTAAATACAATCTACTGTGGAGTTGAAGATGGCGAATACCGGATTATTAGATATGATTTATAAGTAAAATCGAGGGAGTTGTAGAACTTCAAAAGTAGGGATACACAGTCTGTGCGTCCGGAAAGCACACATTGATTATCAGTGAATTATCAGATGCACAGACAGTACAAACCTACTTCGTAGACAGAAATTCAGCAGTTTTACAACACCCTCATAATCACATTTTTATGAGAAAAATCTGTTTTATATTATTTGCATTGCTTGCACTTTGTGTACAAGGTCAGCACTTTGAAGGAGAATACGGCAATACTCCTGTCAGAATGTCAGAAAAAATGCCGCTTGATACCAGTTACATTGAGTGCATCTATTCATACCGGATTTACGACCCTGTAAAAGACGAAGATCAAGAAACATACCAAATACTTGAAATAGGTAAAAACAAAAGTAAATTCGCTTCATACGGATATTATCGAATTGATTCTATAATTGACAGAGAATATCCTAATGGCCTGACATTAGCCCAATATGGGAAACTAAGTATGGCGAATAAACCTAAGCCGGGAGCTGTAATAAAAGATTTGAGATCAGGCACACTTGAATTAATCGGGAAAATTTTTATGGATAACTATGTTTATGATGAACCTGTCCCTCAGATGAAATGGGTGCTTGGCAAAGAAACACAAAAGATATGCGGATACAATTGCAATAAAGCGACTGCAACATTCCGTGGCCGCAATTGGACGGCATGGTATTGCGATTTACCAATCAGTAACGGGCCGTGGAAATTTGGGAATCTGCCGGGGTTAATTCTCAAAATAGAAGATGATGACCACGAGCATATTTTTGAAGCAATCAGTATCAGAAAAAGTAAAAACATTTTCTCCCTTCATAAAAGAAACTATCTGAAAACGACCCGTAAAAGATATGACAAGGCGCTTGCCGACTTCAATTTACACCCCGGAGATTTCATCTCAGGCACACCTGTTTTGCTCAAAAGGAAAGATGGGAAGCCTATACCAAATAACCGCCTGTTCTTCAATCCAATTGAAAAGGAGTAGACCGCGTCAGCTAAATTCCGCTTTTGATTTATAAATTTATTATGGCTATTTTTGTGGCATCTTCTATCGGTCAATTCATCACCATAATCACATTGCTATGAAAAAATTATATTTATTTTTACTTGCTATAACTTGTATTTGCGTTCAAGCTCAGACTTATACAGGCGATGGCAACAGGCCTGCCCGGCTTGGTGAAAAAATACCACTTGACACCAGCTATCTCGAATGTATCTATTCGCATAAAATTTACGACCCTGTACGAGATGAAAACCGCGAATATTTCAAGATACTCGAAGTCGGTCATAAACATAGCCAATACTCCTCATACGGTGCATATTGGATGGACTCTATAGTCAAAAATGATTATCCCGATGGCATATCAGTGGCTAAGCACTCGCATTTAATCAACCTGGCCTCCAAAACTAAAACATGGTCACTTGAAAGTTTAGTAAAAGACCTGCAATCAGGGATTCTTAAATCATACGATAAGGTTTTTATTGACCATTACGTCTACGAAGAACCTCTCCCACAGATACAATGGGAACTGAGCGATGAAAGCCAGGAAATCTGCGGTTATAAATGCAATAAAGCAACAGGGCGATTTCGTGGACGCAATTGGACTGCCTGGTATAGTGATAAAATACCGCTCAATAACGGTCCGTGGAAATTTGGTAATTTACCAGGATTGATTCTCAAAATCGAGGATGATAATCATGAGCATATTTTTGAAGCTGTCAGCATACGAAATAGTGATAACGAATTCAGATTAATTAAATTCCATTATATAAAGACGACACGCGAGAAATTCAACAAAGCGCTTTCAGAATACAAATTAAATCCCAGAGATTTTGTCACAGGCACACCCATTCTGCTCAAGAATAAAAACGGGAAGCCTATTCCAAACAACCAACTGTTCTTCAATCCGATTGAAAAGGAATAGACAAATGGCGTTTCCTTCTGATTTCATGTTCACTACATTTGAGTCCTTTATATGAGAAAAATCCACTATATAATATTTACACTGATCGGAATTTGTGCTCATAGTCAGATCTTTGAAGGAGAATACGGCAACAGGCCTGCCCAAATGCCTGAGAAATTGCCACTTGACACAAGTTATATTGAATGTATCTATTCATACAATGTTTATGACCCTGTAATAGATGAAAATGAAGAGTCATACCAGATACTTGAAATAGGAAAGAACAAAAGCAAATTCGCTTCCTACGGCTATTATCGAATTGATTCAATAATCAGGAACGATTATCCTAACAGTCTGACATTGGCCCAATATGGCAACCTAAGTATAGCGAATAAACCGAAGCCGGGGTCGGTAATAAAAGATTTGAATTCAGGTTCACTTGAATCAATCGGGAGAATTTTCATGGATACCTACATCTATGAGGAACCTTTCCCTCAGATGCAATGGAAACTTGGAGAGGAAACGCAAGAAATATGCGGATACAGATGCAATAAAGCGACTATGACATTTCGCGGCCGCAATTGGACGGCATGGTATTGCGATATACCGATCAACAACGGACCTTGGAAATTCGGCAATCTGCCGGGTCTGATTTTAAAAGTCGAGGACGATAACCGGGAACATGTTTTCAATGCCGTCAGTATAAGGAACAGCAATAATCTTATCTTCCTGTACAAACGGAACTATGTAAAGACAACTCGAGAGAAGTTCGACAAAGCCCTTTCAGATTACAAACTTAATCCCGGCAATTTTGTCGCAGGCTCACCTGTTTTACTAAAGAATAAAAACGGTAAGCCTATTCCAAACAACCGCATGTTCTTCAATCCGATTGAAAAAGAATAGAATAACACCTGAATTATTTTGAAGAGATACTTACTGATACTGTTTTGTCTTATTCCGTTTTTTGCTGCCGGGCAATCGGCAGCTACGACCGGCACGGTCGTTCTCTCAGGCACGGTAAAGGAACGCAGCGGGGAGCAGATGCCGGGTGTTATCGTCACGGTAAAAAACGGAGACGGGAAAAACGTCGCCTACACTTCAACCAATTCCGCAGGTGCTTTCTCTCTCTCCTACCCTGAATCGCTGACCGAGGGCACTGTCAATTTCTCATGCATAGGCTATGGGGGTCTCATCATACCATTAGGCAAATTCAAAAACAATTCCGACCATATACTGACAGAAGAAGCCTTTACATTGAAGGAGGTGACAGTGAAAGTGCCTCCGATAAGCGCCCGAGGCGACACTCTTACCTACGATGTCAACTCATTTCGCAATGCCTCCGACCGCTCGATTGAGGATATCATAAAGAAACTGCCGGGCATCAGGGTAGCCGATGACGGGCGCATCTATTACAACGGGGAGTCAATCAACAAATTTTACATCGAGGGACTCGACCTGCTGTCAGGCCGCTACGCCCTGGCTACCCGCAACATCTCACCGGAAGATGTGGTGTCAGTAAATATCTATGAGAACCATCAGCCCAAAAAGGTGCTCCGCGACATCAAATTCAGCGACAAAGCCGCCCTCAACCTGAAGCTAAAGAAGAAAAGCATGCTGCGCCCGATAGGTTACGTCAAGGGGGCTGCGGGCATTGACGCCGACAGAAATACGCTCTGGCTGGGCGAACTTTTCGGCATGCTGATATCGTCCCGCACGCAGCTTCTATTATCGGCAAAAGGCAACAATACAGGTGATTTATATGGCAGCGAGACAAAATCACTGACCGACGGAGGCAACTCAGAACGAACCACCGCCTCCGGAATATATTCCGACACCCCTTTCGGCAGCGCCCCGATATCATCAACAAGATATTACGACAACCAATCGGCGTCAGCATCGGCCAATGCACTGACCCATATAGGCAAAAACTCCACTCTCAATTTTGTGGCCGATTACACCGATGACAGTTTTGAATATTCCAACGGCCGGTCGGTCACCTACGCAACAGGCGAAGGCGAGAATGTGGAAATCAGCGAGGCGACCGTCTCGGAGCCTCATCTGCGCGAGGCAAAGTTCGGCCTCAATCTCGAGAACAACGCCGATGGAAAATATATTTCCGACAAGCTGTCATTCACGGGGCATTTCACGTCAAACGGCTACAGCATCAATGACGGTATTACAACCGGTCAGGCCGTCAAGACGCGCGACTACAACGTGAGCAACAAATTCGAAGGAATATTCAGGGTGTCACGCCACGTGTTTGAGATCAAATCTGACACCCGGGTCGGCACAACTCCCCTGTCACGGCTTACGGCCACTGCCGACGGCCGCGATATTGTCTCGCAGAATGTCACAGGCCGCCACATACGCAACCATGAGGATTTCGGTCACTCGTGGATACTCAACTCCCGCTCGCACATCGGTGTCAACACCGCTTTCGATTTCGAATACGATACGTTCAAATCAACCGACCTCATGCAGCCTCAGGGTAAAAGCAACGACGTCAGCGGATATAAGATAACGACCGATATAGAGCCGTATTACCAATATAAATCGGCCGGCGGCGTGCTTCTCAACATCTCCATTCCGATGACTCTTGACAACCTCAGATATGTCAACCGGCTTGATGACGCGCGCTACCCTACCGATCGCTTCAACGTCAAATTCAAGGCGAGCGTCAACTACACCACACCGTTCAACCTGAAAACAGCACTGTCTGTAGGGCGCAACAGCCGTCTTGGCGACATTGCCGACTATATCGTAAATCCGGTATTCGTCACATTCCGTCAGAGCAACGTGTTGGGCTCAGGCAGCCTCAATGAACGCAGCAGTCTGTATGCCCGCTGCAACCTGTCACACCGTAATGCCATAGAGGGAATTTTTTCATCGGCCTTGCTGATGTTCATGCGCACCACCTCCAACCGGCTTGGAAGCCTCGACATCAGTGCCGACGACGACATCACAACCTCCTACAGAAGCGTCGACAATTCGACCGACCTCTTCAACGGCAATGCCGCCGTGTCAAAAAAAATATTCAGCTGCAACACATCTTTCTCGCTTGAGGCCAACTGCGAATTGCTCAGCAAAAATCTTATACGCAGCGACCGCACTGTCGGCATGAAGATGGGCACTTACGGCTGCCGCATCGGCATCAACAGCAATCCCTGGCACAATTATCTTATAATGGATCTCGACGTCAGATATACCTACTCCACTCAGAAAATAGAAAGTTTCGGCATTTCCGGACATACCAACCAGACCACGCTGCAGCTCTCGCTCGCCTCTCACCCGCTAAAGGATTTAGAAATCAGCACCAAGGGATATTTCAACCGCAACAATGTCGGCAACGACATCTATAAAAGCAGCCTTTTTGTCGACGCAAACATAAGATACTCGCTCAAGTCATTCGATCTCGAACTGTCGGCCCGCAATCTCACCAACTCGCACCACTACAGCTATTCCTATATCAAAGACTCCGACATCTACCGTTATTCCTTCAGTCTGCGTCCGCTCGAGCTGCTACTTTCACTAAGATACTCTTTCTGAAAAATGCATGTACAATGAGACACCTTGAAAAGGTCATAATCGGAGAATGCGCGTTGCAAATACAGTATTTTGTAGCGACACTCCGGTACGGACAATAATCTGATTTTTACCATACCGCCTTTGCTGTTTCAACAACAAGCCCCGGCATCAATCACTTTCGTGAACGAGAGCCGGGGCGGTATTATTGGGTGATGCAGTCTTTAGAGGACACCGGCATCACCCATCTTCTTCAGAAGTTTCTCTGCCTTTTCCTCGTTGGCCTTACCGATTTCTACATTGTCATCACAATTTTCCATGATTGCGATAGCTTCAAACAAGTATTTGTATTTCTCGTTAAGTTTTTCCGCTTTACCCTGGATACTTTCGAGTTTGCTGTAGTCACCACTGCTCTGGGCTTCATTTATTTCCTTGTAGATGGGAAGCATGTCGTCCATGGCAGCGTCTACATAACCGATAACCGCACTCCAGTCGCTCTCAGTCAGATTATCGCCTTTGTCATATTTTTCAATGGCGGCCTTGACGTTTTCATTTGAGGGAGCTGACGAACCTCCGCATGAAGCGATGACAGTCATAGATGCAATTACCGCAAAAGCGAACAGGGTTGAAAGTAATTTTTTCATTTGGTTGTAATTTTAATTGGTTAATAATAATTTTCATTGTTATGCTTATCTTAATGACTATCGCGCTATATTGTCATAACTGTTGACGAGTGCTTCGAAACGCGCGCGGTTGTCATCATTCATCGGCACAAGCCCGCCTTCGGTCTTGTCAAGCGCCGAAGCCTGATAAAGTATCTGTATTAGTTCGGCATTGTAGGGATATTCCTTTTCCAACGCCTGAATAGCGGCATCGGCGGCATCGTGCTTCGATTTGTCGTCAGAACCGAGTGCTGCCAGATGGTCGACTGTCAAAGATAAGTAAATTTCCGCATATTCCAAAGCATCAGCGTAATCTATATGTTTATAGCCGGGCCTTGATTGAATTTTGCCGTTATTTTTTTGCTTTTCCGTTATCAGGTACTGGAACTTCGGGCTGCTCGTCGCCGGGCTTTGTCTCGTCATTCTTGTCGGTAACGGTCTGTTCCTATTGTGCGGACTCATCCTTGGCGTCCGATTTCTTCCCGATAAGGTCACAGCTTGTAAAAATCGCTGCGGCGACGATTGCAAAAGAGAGGATTGTCTTTTTCATAACTAAATGCCTCATATTGTAGGGACGCACGGCTCGTGCGTCCGAATATCACACCTGATAATCAAGGGGTTGGCGGACGCACGAGCCGTGCATCCCTACAATATGAAGTACGGCAACACCTTCAAGGTAAAGCCTGGAATTATTATATTGCCATGTAATGTTATTTCGGCTTGAGCCTTTCTAATCGTATAGAAATAGAAGGAGGAGCCCGTTTGCTACAAGCTCCTCCCTCAATTCTTTTAATTTATCAGTTATTCGGATCAGACGATTAGAAAATGTCGCTGATATCCATGCCTGTAGCATCTGAAATCTTCTTAGCCAATGCCTCAATCTTCTTCACATTTGCTTCGCCAAGTTCTGACTCGTCGACTTTATCAAGAATCTTACCGGCTTTATCCATATACTCGTATTTACCATCAAGCTCCTCACCTTTTTTGGTGAGTTTCTGCAGCTTGACCATATCACCGTCGGCCACTGCATCCTGCATATCCTTAATAATGGGAAGAGCGTCATCCATTGCTGCATCAACATAGTCGAGAAGAGTGCCGTATTCAGCTTCGGTGAGGTCATCGCCGTTGTCGTATTTTTCTACGATTTTGCCAACGGTTGCATTATCTACTTTGCTTCCGCAAGAGGTAAGCACTGTCATTGACACAATCACCGCGAGGGCGAAGAGGGTTGAAATAAGTTTTTTCATTTTAAAAGAATTAATTGGTTTATAATAGTTTAATTGTCATCTTTAACTGAAAGACTATCGCGCTATGTTGTCATAACTGTTGACGAGTGCTTCGAAACGCGCGCGGTTGTCATCGTTCATCGGCACAAGCCCGCCTTCGGTCTTGTCAAGCGCCGAAGCCTGATAAAGTATCTGTATTAGTTCGGCATTATAGGGATATTTGCTGTCGATCAGATGAATGTCGTTTTCGGCCGCTTCGCGCTGCGCGTTGTCGCCGGCAGCTGCGTCAGCAATATAGCCGGCTGTCAAAGATAAGTATATTTCCGCATATTCCAATGCATCGGCATAATCAGTGTTGTTGATTGCGGGGCCCTGGTTGTATTTTGCGATTATTTTTTCGGCTTTACGGTTGTCGGGGACGGGGATTTCCTGTTCATCGGACTCAGACCGGCCGGGTTCGGTGTCGTCGGAGCCCGGTGTCTGCTCGGTTTTCTCTGCGCCTTTGTCGTCTGACTTTTTGCCGATAAGGTCACAGCCGGTCAATAACGTCATTGACGCGACTGCTATTGACAATATTATTTTTTTCATAATTCTTAAGGTTGGATTCGCAGGCAATACAGGCAAAAGCCTCATATTGCCGATAAAGGGTGTGCTTATATAAAAGATGTCGGGAAAACATTCCAACATTTTCCCGACATCAAAATATGATTGATGCCTTACGGCATTTGTTTACGCTTTGTAAACGTCAAGCTGACAGGGACAGAAGTTTGCAATGAATTCTGCATGCTTCTCGACCTCCGCACGTACCATATTGCCGTAAACGATGGCGCTCTTTGTCATCGATTCGCTGTTGTAGCGGGTGGCGTCGGTGATGAGGAGATATGACATGATGATAAATCCGGCCATCTCCACGAGGCGGCGTGCCATGAAGTCGGTGAAAGCGGGGTCGTTGACCTCGTTTACCTTGGCGATGGCTGCCTGATATTTCTCTACGAGACCTGCAAGCATTTCCTTGACGGGAGCGAGCTTTTCGCTTACTTCCATCTTGGCGTACTCTTCCATGAGGGCTGCGTAAGTGCCGGTGGTGACGTGGCGGATGGCTGCGACAACCTGAAGCTGGGTCGTACCCTCATAGATTGAGGTGATACGGGCATCGCGGTAAACGCGTTCGCAGGCGTAATCTTTCATGAAGCCCGAACCGCCGTGTATCTGGATGCAGTCGTATGCGTTCTGGTTGCAGTATTCGCTTGAAAGACCTTTTGCAAGCGGAGTGCATGCATCGGCATATTTGCGGTAGAGCTTGAGCTCTGCCTTCTCTTCGGGTGTGAGCTTGCGCTCTTTCTCGATATCCTCGTATGCCTTGTAGAGGTCAACGTAGCGTGAAGTCTCGTAAAGGAGACAGCGCGATGCGTCGAGCTTGGCCTTCATAACGGCGAGCATCTCGTAGACTGCGGGGAACTCGATGATGGCTTTGCCGAACTGCATACGTTCTTTTGCATAGCCGAGAGCCTCGCGGTAAGCGATTTCGCTGACACCTACCGACTGGGCGGCGATGCCGAGACGTGCGCCGTTCATAAGAGCCATCACATATTTGATAAGACCCATGCGACGCGAGCCGCAGAGCTCACAGGGAGCGTTTTTGTAGACGAGCTCACATGTGGGAGAGCCCTTGATACCCATCTTGTTTTCGATGCGACGCACGGTCACACCGCCGTTGCGCTTGTCGTAGATGAACATAGAGAGACCGCGACCGTCTTTGGTGCCGTCCTCAGAGCGTGCGAGCACGAGGTGAATATCAGAGTCACCGTTGGTGATGAAGCGTTTCACACCGTTGAGCACCCAGGTGCCGTCCTCTTTCTGAGTGGCCTTGAGCATGACCGACTGGAGGTCGGAACCGGCGTCGGGCTCGGTAAGGTCCATCGACATTGTCTCACCCTGGCATACGCGGGGTATGTAGCGCTGCTTCTGGTCTTCGTCGGCAAATTCATAGATAGTCTCGGCGCAGTCCTGAAGTCCCCAGAGGTTTTCAAAACCGGTGTCGGCACGGCTCACGATATCCGCGGCCATGATGTAGGGGGTGATGGGGAAGTTGAGACCGCCCAGACGACGGGGCATCGACATACCCATCAGACCGGCCTTGCGGCATGCCTCAAGGTTTTCGGCCGTCTTGTCGGCATATATCACGCGTCCGTTTTCAACGCGCGGACCCTGATGGTCGACATCCTCGGCGTTGCCTGCGATTATCTCGCCGCAAAGGTCACCAACAATCTCGAGCACCTTGTCATAGTTGTCCATGGCGTCCTCGAAGTCGAGAGGAGCGTCGTCATATACTTCTGCATCAGCATAGCCGCGCTCTTTGAGCTCGACAATCTTCTTCATCAACGGGTGAGAAAGATGCTGCTTTAAATCGGGGTTATCTGTATAAAAATTAGCCATATCGAGCTGTTATTTCGAGTTTTTCTTATAATATTTAATCAGTTTGGGGAGCACATCTTCGATATTGCCGGTGATTACGTAGTCGGCGATAGTGTTGATGGGGGCATTGGGGTCGTTGTTGACCGAAATGATGATCGAGCTCTCCTGCATGCCGGCGATATGCTGTATCTGTCCGGAGATACCGCAGGCGATATAAAGCTTCGGACGCACTGTCACACCTGTCTGGCCGATCTGGCGCTCATGCTCGCAATATCCGGCATCGACAGCCGCACGCGAAGCGCCTACCTCTGCTCCGAGGGTGTTGGCGAGTTCGTAAAGCAGGTCGAAATTCTCCTTCGAGCCTACGCCATAGCCGCCGGCAACGATGATGGGAGAATTCTTGATATTGATTTTTGACTTCTCGATGTGACGGTCGATGATCTCAACCACGAAATCACTGTCGGAAACATATTTTTTAGCGTCGAGGTCGATTACCTGAGCCTTGTGGTCGGGGTTGTAGATCTCTTTTTTCATCACGCCCTCACGCACGGTTGCCATCTGCGGACGACAGTCGGGGTTGACAATCGTAGCCACGATGTTGCCGCCGAATGCCGGACGGATCTGATAGAGCAGGTCGGTATATTCCTTGCCTGTCTTGGGATCTTTGTGGTCGCCGATTTCGAGTGACGTACAGTCGGCGGTCAGACCGCTGTGAAGCGACGACGACACACGGGGGCCGAGGTCACGGCCGATGCAGGTGGCGCCCATGAGGCATATCTGGGGCTTGATTTCCTTGAAGAGGTTGATCAGCACTGCCGAATGCGGATTTGAGGTGTAGGGATAGAGACGTGCGTCCTCCACTTTGTAGACTACGTCGGCGCCGTAGGGCTCTACCTGCTTTTCCACATCCTTGAGGTTGTCGCCGATGACAAGAGCTTCAAGCTTCACGCCCAGACGGTCGGCGAGATGACGGCCTTTGGTGAGCAGTTCGAGGCTCACGTCGGCTATTTTGCCATCTTCATATTCGCAATATACGATAAGATTATTGTTGTCTGCCATTTTCTTAAAATTGATTGAGACGGCCTTTATCAGCCGATAGTATGATTAGCTATAAGCTCTTTAACGAGGTTTTCGATTTGCTCGTCGTTGTCCTCAAGACAAAGGCTCTCTTTGGCGGTGAACACCACGTTTTCGATTGCCTTCACTTTGGTGGGCGAGCCGGGGAGACCGATCTGAGCGGGATCTGCCTCGACGTAGGCTGCGCTCCACTCCTGGAGGTTAAGGCCTTCGCGAGCATCTACAATCGCCTGCTGCTCGGGGGTGAGCTTGGCTTTCTCTGTGGGAGAAACGGCGCGCTTGAATTTCATCACGCGCTTTGCGTTGCGCGGACGGCAAGCGTCGGCCGAACCGGTCACGGTCACTACGCAGGGAAGAGGAGCCTTGACGGTCTCTACACCGTTTTCAAGACGACGCTTGACAATCACGTATCCGTCCTTGAGGTCGAGAATATCTTCAGCGTAGGTGATCTGGGGTATACCTAATTTTTCTGCAATCTGCGGGCCTACCTGCGCGGTGTCGCCGTCGATGGCCTGACGTCCGCCAAGTATGATGTCATAATTGCCGAATTTCTTTACAGCCTGCGCAAGCGAATAAGAGGTAGCGAGGGTGTCGGCACCGCCGAGCACTCTGTCGGTCAGCACGATGCCGCCGTCAGCTCCGCGAAACATAGCCTCGCGTATGATTTCCGAGGCGCGCGGAAGTCCCATGGTAAGCAGCGTTACGGTCGATCCGGGATTGGCGTCCTTGAGACGGAGTGCCTGCTCAAGAGCGTTCAGGTCCTCGGGATTGAAGATGGCGGGAAGCGCTGCACGGTTGATTGTGCCATCTTCTTTCATCGCATCTTTGCCGACATTGCGGGTATCGGGTACCTGCTTGGCCAGCACAATGATGTTTAAACTCATAATCTTTCCTTTTTATGATTTAAAATTACTATTTCTCATTGCCACGAATAAAGCGTCGGCACGATTACACTCTGAATTCCAAACATTTAGACTGCATAATCGGCTTAACCACTTCATTTTCAAGATTACAAAGATAATTTATTTTTACAACTTATCAAAAAACTTTGCCGCAAATTGTCTGAATTGTCTGACAATTTGTCTTAAATATCAGTTTTAACGGTCAATCTGTCGGAAACAGGTCTACAGACGCAAACGGAGCCTCCATTGCTCTGCATAATGCAACGGAGACTCCATTTGATTTTTGTCATACTTGGTTTTATCAATAATAGCTTGAACCGTCGAAACAGTGGGTGCAGACGCGCTCCTTAGGCAGGCCTATAGCGTTGACGATATCGTCGACAGTATTGAATTTCAGAGAGTCGAGGCCGAGCCGCTGACGTATCTGCTCGACCATTGCCGCATATTCGGGCGTGGTGTGGTCGGCATACTTGTCGAGATTTGCGTTGTGGTCTCCCTCCAGATCGGCGATTACACGACGTGTTATAAGCTCCATCTCGCTCTTCGAGCTTGTGAAATTGATAAACGTGCATGGGAATATGAGCGGCGGACACGATATGCGCACATGCACAGCCTCTGCTCCCGCCTCGCGGATATCGCTCACGTTGTCGCGCAGCTGGGTGCCGCGCACGATAGAGTCGTCGCAGAATGCCACTTTTTTGCCTTTCAGAAGCGAACGGTTGGCAATCAGTTTCATCTTGGCTACCAGCTCGCGGCGCTCCTGGGTGCTCGGGGTGAACGAGCGCGGCCACGTGGGTGTATATTTCACAATGCCACGGAGGTAAGGCACTCCCTTCCCCTGCGCATAGCCAAGAGCCATGCCAATGCCCGAATCGGGCACGGGACTTACGAAGTCTACATCCGTCTCGTCGCGCTGCCCCATGTCAAGTCCGAGCGTATAGCGCATCTCGTCGACATTGCGATGCTCGTATTCACATGGCGGATAACCGTAGTAGGTCCACAGAAACGCGCATATCTGCATCTTGTCGAGCGGCTGCTGGAGCACGGTGTAGCCATCGGCGTTAAACCGCACTATTTCACCCGGGCCGAGGTTGTGGTCGATTTCAAACCCGAGATTGGGGAACGCGCATGTCTCTGACGTCACGGCACGCGCCTCTCCGTCGATGTGACGGCCAAGTATCACGGGCGTGCGGCCGAGCTTGTCGCGTGCGGCTACCACATCGCCGTTGTCAAACAGCAGCAACATCGAGCAGGAGCCCTTGACGCGGCGATATACATTGTTGATGCCGTCGACGATATCCTTGCCCTGTGAAATGAGCGTTGCCACCACTTCTGTCGGATTTACGATGTCGTAGCTGTGTTCGCAGAAATGCTGTCCGTCGAGCAGCAGCTCACGCTCAAGCTCGACGACATTGTTGATGCGGGCCACGGTGACGATGGCGAATTTGCCGAGACGGCAGTTGATGATAATAGGCTGCGCGTCGGTGTCGGAAATGACGCCTACCCCGCTGTCGCCCGAAAATGTGTCGAGGTCGCTCTCAAACTTCGTACGGAAATACGAATTTTCGATATTGTGGATCGAGCGCGTGAAAATTCCTTCGCGTGACACCGTCACGATACCGGCGCGCTTTGTTCCCATGTGGGAATTGTAGTCCACTCCGTAAAACAGATCGTTGACGCATGCTTTCTTTTTGGCTACGCCGAAAAATCCTCCCATAATCTTTCTTTTAATGATGTGCCACAGCCCTGAAAGGCCATGAATGTATCTATCGGTAAACTGTTATTTCTGTAAAAAAATTGAACGCGAGCGGAACATCTGCGATGCATCCACCCGCGTCAATTTCATTATGTTATTTTACTCTGTCAAGTATCCACTTACGGGCATTGACAAACATTTCGATCCACGGAGTGACCTCCTCGTTGCGGCGGTTGGCGGGATAATATCCGCACTGCCACGGGAACATCGCGCGCTCGGGATGAGGCATCATGGCCAGATGACGGCCGTCTTTCGAGGCTATGCCTGCCACAGCGCCACGTGAGCCGTTGGGATTGGCCGGATAGGCCGCGTAGTTGTATTGCGCCACGACATTGTATTCGCTCAACGGCATCGGCAGGTTGAACTTGCCTTCGCCGTGGGCGGCCCATATACCGAGCTTCATGCCCGAAAGCGAACCCATCATCACCGAGTTGTTCTGCGGTATCTTGACGCCGAGGAACTGCGATTCAAACTTATGCGATATGTTGTGCTCCATGCGGGTCGGCTTCTCATGCTCGGGGTTGATGAGATTGAGCTCTATCATCAGCTGACAGCCGTTGCATATACCGAGCGAGAGCGTATCCTCGCGTTCGTAAAATCTGCGTAGTGTCTCTTTGGCCTTCTCATTCCACATGAAGCCTCCCGCCCAGCCTTTGGCCGAACCGAGCACGTCGGAATTTGAAAATCCGCCACAGAAAACTATAAGATTTACATCGTCAAGTGTCTCGCGGCCTGACATAAGGTCGGTCATGTGCACATCCTTGACTTCAAATCCGGCCATATAGAGCGAATAAGCCATCTCACGCTCAGAGTTGACACCCTTCTCGCGGATAATGGCACAGCGTGCCTTCGACGGCTCCTTGTGACGGCGGTCAAGTCCGAGAGCCTCCACCGTGCCCTTGAACGATGCCGGTATGCGGTAGCGTATGGGCTGTTTCTTGTAGTTCTCGAAACGCATTGCCGCGCACTCTGCGCCGCTCTGCAGGCGGTCAAGCAGATATGATGTCTCGAACCATACATCGCGGAGATAGTCGATGCCGAGGAGCAGTTCTTTCTCGCCATGCTCGATCATCACCGTACGCTCGTCGGTGGGATAACCGATGGGGAAATATTTCACGCCGGCGTCGTCAAGTATCTTCTCAACAGAGGCTTTCTTACGGTCATCGACCTGGATAACCATAGCAGGGTTCTCGGCGAAGAGTATTTTCACGAGATCTTCCTCACCATACATCTTGAAGCCGGTGGTGTGGAAGAACACGCCGCCGGTGGTGTTGGCGAATGTCATCTCCAGAAGCGTTGTCACCAGACCTCCGGCCGAAACGTCGTGGGCGGCAAGAAGCTTGCGCTGCTTGACAAGCTTCTGCATAGCCTCGAATGCAGCTGCAAACTTGGCAGCATCGGCCACTGTGGGAGCATCAGATCCGACCTTGTTGAGCGACTGATAGAGTGCCGAACCGCCCAGTCGCAATGCATCCGACGAGAAGTCTATATAATACAATGTCGAGACGCGGGGCGAAAGTACGGGTGAAAGCGTGCGGCGCACATCGGCCACTTCTCCCGCGGCCGAGATAATCACAGTGCCCGGCGAGAACACTTTGTTTTCGCCATATTTCTGTGTCATCGACAGAGAGTCCTTTCCGGTTGGTATATTGATGCCGAGAGCGCACGCGAAGTCAGAACAAGCCTCAACCGCACGGTAAAGCGCTGCATCCTCGCCTTCGTTCTTGCAAGGCCACATCCAGTTGGCTGACAATGACACCGACTTCAATCCTTTGGCAAGATTCGCGCCGGCGATGTTGGTCAACGATTCGGCGACAGCCATCACCGAACCCTTCGCCGAGTCGGCAAGCGCTACCTGAGGCGCGTGGCCGATAGAAGTGGCGATACCGGCATGTCCGTTATAGTCGAGGGCCACAACGCCGCAGTCACTGAGAGGCAGCTGTATCTCTCCCTGACACTGCTGACGGGCCACTTTGCCGGTTACGGAGCGGTCTACCTTATTGGTGAGCCAGTCTTTGCAGGCCACAGCCTCGAGCGAGAGCACTCCGCGCAGATATTCGTCGATATGACTTTCGTCAGTATCGGCCGCGGCATACGTGCGGTTTACCGTATTGTCACGCATCACCGTCTTGGGTGAGTTGCCGAACATATCCTCCATGGCGAGGTCGATGGGACGATTGCCCTCTTTGTCCTCAAACACGAAGCGGTCGTCGTCGGTCGTCTCGCCTACCACATAGAGCGGAGCGCGCTCACGCTGGGCGATACGTTCGACGTAGGGTATATCTTTTGCATTGATGACGAAGCCCATTCGCTCCTGGCTTTCATTGCCGACAATCTCTTTGGCCGACAGCGTCTTGTCGCCAACAGGAAGAGCGTCGAGGTCGATATGTCCGCCGGTAGCCTCAACCAGTTCCGACAGAGCGTTGAGATGACCGCCGGCACCGTGGTCGTGGATCGATATGATAGGGTTAACGTCATCTTCAGCGAGTGCGCGTATCACATTTGCCACACGCTTCTGCATCTCGGGATTGGCGCGCTGCACGGCATTCAGCTCGATGGCGTTGGCATATTGTCCGGTCTCGACCGACGACACTGCGCCGCCACCCATGCCGATGCGGTAGTTGTCACCGCCCATCACCACTACTTTCTCTCCTGCGCCGGGCACACCTTTGAGAGCATCTTTCTTTGCTGCGAAGCCCACACCGCCGGCAAGCATGATCACCTTGTCGTAGGCATAGAAACGGCCTTCCTCCTCATGTTCGAAAGTAAGAAGCGAGCCGCAGATAAGGGGCTGACCGAATTTATTTCCGAAATCCGACGCTCCGTTTGATGCCTTTATAAGGATATCGGCGGGCGTCTGGTAGAGCCATACACGCGGGTTGAGCATCAGCTCGTAACGGTGTTCGGGGCTCAGACGGGGATACGACGTCATGTAAACGGCGGTTCCGGCGATAGGCAACGATGCCTTTCCTCCGCCGAGACGGTCGCGTATCTCGCCTCCGGTTCCTGTCGCTGCGCCGTTAAACGGCTCTACAGTCGTGGGGAAGTTGTGTGTCTCGGCCTTGAGCGAGATCACTGTCTCTATATCCTTTACGCCGAAATAATCCGGGCGGTCGGGATGCAGCGGTGAAAACTGCTCCACTTTCGGACCCTTTACAAAAGCTACGTTGTCCTTATAGGCCGAAACGAGCGAATTTTTGTTTTCCTGCGATGTCTTTTTGATTAACTTGAAGAGCGACAGCGGTTTCTCCTCTCCGTCGATTACGAATGTGCCGTTGAAAATCTTGTGACGGCAATGCTCCGAGTTGACCTGCGAGAAGCCGAACACCTCACTGTCGGTAAGATTGCGGCCGAGTTTTTTCGACAGGTCGTCGAGATACTGCTCTTCGTCGGGCGACAGCGCCAGACCTTCGGCCTTGTTATATTCACGTATGTCGGTAATATGCACCACCTCCTCGGGCTTGCGGTCTGTGTCAAACACCCGCGAGTTTATGCCGTCATATATGCGGTAGAGCATGCGGTCGTATTCGGCATCAGGCTCTGTCCTGACAAACTGTTCGATACGTGTGATGCCGCTCAGACCCATATTCTGGGTGATTTCTACGGCATTTGTGCTCCAGGGGGTTATCATCTCCTTTCGCGGGCCGCGATACACCCCTTTTACTGAAGTTGACGACAAGGGTTTTGCACCCGAGAGCAGCCATGTAAGGCGCTCAATCTCTTGCTCGTTAAAGCGATGATCGGTCTCAATACCATAGATCAAGCCGGTCCCTTTTTTGAAAAATATTACCATGCGTTGCTGAACGTGATGATTGGGTTTCCGCCGCGAAGTTACAATTTTTTTTCCATTCCCGCAACATCGCGGCCGCCTGTTGACATCTGCTGCGGCATATTATTTCCGGTATCGGATATTTTCACTATCTTTGCACAATTCATGAGAAATCTGATTTTTAAAATATTTTCCATAATCGTGGCCGCAATGACTGCGACCGGCTGCTCCCAGGGCTATGACGCTCCGGAGGTGGCCGAAGTGCAGCGCGCTGTGCTCGTCTATATGGTTGCCAACAACTCCCTGGGCACATCAGGTTTTGACGCTGCCGACCTCAACGAGATGGTGATTGCCGCGCAACAGGGCGATTTCGGCGATTCCCGCCTTTTCGTCTACCACCACGGCCGCAACTACGCTCCGGCACTTCTGGAGATAACGCCGGAAGGCGAACACACCGTCATCGGCTACAACACCACCCAATCATCCGTGTCATCCTCGCGCATGGACCGGGTGATAAGCGACTTCATGCGTCAGGCGCCGGCACAACACTACGGACTCATACTCTGGAGTCACGGCAGCGGCTGGATTGAGAACGGCATCGAACAGCCGGTCACGAAGACCGCCGAAGCAGGCGACGGAGGCGTGTCGGCACTGTCGTTCGGCGACGACGGCGGCCGATACATGAATGTCACCACACTTGCCGGTGTATTGCGCGACCGCGGCTTCGACTACATCTATTTCGACTGCTGCTACATGGCCGGAGTAGAGATTGCCTACGAACTGCGCCACTGCGCAGACCATATCGTGGCATCATCGACCGAACTGCCATCCAACGGCATGCCTTACGACGAAACGCTGCGGCATCTCCTGAAACCCGACGCCGACCTGGTTGCCGCCGCACGCACGACATTCGACTCATACAACGCGCTACAGGGCATGAACCGCACATGCACTATATCCGTAATCGACACCGACGCCTTTGACGCCCTGGCCGACGCCACTCGCGCCGTCTACTCCGCCAACAATGTCAATTCCGAAGGGTTCACACCTCAACAATTCATGACATCGTCATGTTATATTTTCGATTTCGGACAATATGTCGACGATCTGGCCGCACCTTTTCCGGCACTAAAGACCGACTTCGACAACGCCCTTGACGCCGCCGTTGTCTACAAGGCTTCCACTCCGCAGCTGTGGAACACATTGCAGCTGACACACCACTCCGGCCTGTCGACCTACCTGCCCGACTACTCCACAACAGCCCGTTACAACTACGACAACCTGCAATGGGCCGCCGACGTCGCATCGGCCCTCGAAAGATAATTAAAACCATCCACGCACCATGTTTTTCTTCCAAGACAATCCGACCGACACCAACCCTGTAAAGGATATCGACATAAGCGAAGGCATCGAGCAACTGAAGAATTTTTCATTCAATGATTTCATCTCCGACCTATCGCAGCGCCTCGTCAATTTCGCCATCGACGTGGCGATAGCCATCGTCGTTTTCTACATCGGCAAATTCATCATACGTCGCATCTACCGCATAGTCACATCAGTGCTCGTGCGCCGTCATGTCGACAACTCTCTCACCACATTCATCCTCAGTTTCATCAGGATTGTATTATACTTCATCCTGATAATAACCGTCATAGGCATTCTCGGCATAGAGACAAGTTCGTTCCTCGCCCTGTTTGCCTCGGCCGGTGTCGCCATCGGTATGGCTCTGAGCGGCACGCTCCAGAATTTTGCCGGCGGCGTGCTCATACTCCTGCTCAAGCCCTACAAGGTCGGCGATTATATCGAGGCTCAGGGATATGCAGGCACTGTGCGTGAGATACAGATATTCCACACCGTAATCACCACCTACGACAACAAGGCGATAATAATACCCAACGGAGGCCTGTCGACGTCAAGCGTCAACAACTGGTCGCGCGAGGAATACCGGCGCGTATCATGGGACGTGGCGATATCTTACGGCGACTCAGTAAGCGTGGCCCGCGACGCAATCCTCGACATGTTCACCGACGACCACCGCATCATACGCGAGTCGGCCGACGAGCTTCATCTTGACGAAGAACAGACCGACGACAATCCGGCCGACCATGCCGACATAGTGCAAGAACCGCGCAAACCGGGGTTCTTCAAAAGGCTCTTCACCCGCAAGGCGAAGGTAAAAGAAGCCCTCGACCGCTGGCAGGAAGCCCACGACCACAACATCAAGGCACTCAAACCGAGGGTCACACGCGACCCGTCAGTTGTAGTCAACCAGCTTGCTGACTCAAGCATACAGCTGCAAGTGCGCGCTTGGGTTGAAAGCTCAAACTACTGGGCCGTTTTCTACGACTACAACGAGCGCATATACAACGAATTGCCTTCTCACGGCATCAATTTCCCCTTCCCGCAGATGGATGTCCACATCCGCAACACCCCCGATACGACCCGCAGCTGAGCGCTTCCGTTTTTGAATATTTAACACTATTTTATACTATTTCGCGCCCAAAACAGATTGACGCCGATAGATAATCGGAATATTTTATGTAAATTTGCGTGATAGTGGTATAATAGTGCCCGCAGCTTCCATCGGCCTCTCTCCGCATTCACGCCGAGAACCTGCGGCACAAGGCATCCCTCCATTGCTTATCGCTCCGCTTTATGACTCAGGAGCAAGCCTTAATCTCCCCGACCACTTGTCATCTCTCCTCCGCGGCCAAGTCACTACCGACACCGGCCACGGTCTAAGCGTGTATCTTAACCGGTCACGCCCCTGCCATGATAATAAAAAAACAACATAAATGATAAGTAAATGGAATTACTTACCCTTGACACCCGAAGAACAAAAAATGGAGACCGCGTTGGCAAAGCGTTACGCCGACACGCCTGCCATTTGCGAGCTCCTGGTACAGAGAGGAGTGACGTCGGTCAAAGAAGCTGAGCAATTCTTCAGCCCTTCGCTGTGCGACCTTCACGACCCCTTCCTGATGCCGCAGATGGACCTCGCAGTGGCCCGTCTCAACCGTGCCATGGGTAGCAAACAACGCATTATGGTCTACGGAGACTACGACGTCGACGGAACGACTGCCGTGTCGCTCGTCTACAAGTATCTCCGCAACTACTATTCCAACATCGACTACTATATCCCGACGCGCTACGACGAGGGATACGGTATATCGCGCCGCGTCATCGACGAGTTTCACCAGCAAGGTGTAAAACTCGTAATCATCCTTGACTGCGGAATAAAGGCTATCGAAGAAATCAGATATGCCGCCTCGCTCGGCATCGATTTCATCATCTGCGACCACCACGTCCCCGACGACGAGCTCCCGCCGGCCACAGCAATCCTCAACCCCAAGCTCGAAGGCTCGACATATCCCTATCAGCACCTTTCGGGCTGCGGCGTCGGATACAAATTCATGCAGGGATTCTCGATGTCCAACGGCATCAACCCCATCGACCTCGAAAGCATGCTCGACCTCGTGGCCGTAAGCATCGCGGCCGACATCGTGCCCATGACCGGCGAAAACCGCATTCTCACCTACCACGGCCTGCGTCGCATCAACTCCAACCCCAACATGGGTCTCAGGGCTATATTGCGCATAAGCGGCCTGTCAGGACGCGAAATAACCATATCCGACGTAATATTCAAGATCGGTCCGCGCATCAACGCATCCGGACGCATGCAGAGCGGACGCGAGGCTGTCGACCTGCTCGTGGCACGCGACGCTGCCGACGCCCTTGAGAAAGCAAAGGCAATCGACCAGTATAACAAAGACCGCAAGGAGCTCGACAAACGCATCACCGAGGAAGCCAACGCCATACTCAGCCTGCGCGACGAGATACATTCCGACAAGAAGTCGATTGTCATCTACAACAAGGAGTGGCACCGCGGCATAATCGGCATCGTGGCGTCACGCCTGACCGAACTCTACTACAAGCCGGCCGTAGTCCTGACCCACTCCAACGGTCTTGCCACAGGCTCGTCACGCTCAGTGCAGGGCTTTGACATCTACAAGGCTGTCGACGCCTCCCGCGATCTCCTCGAGAATTTCGGCGGACACACCTACGCCGTCGGCCTCTCCCTCAAAGAGGAGAATATCCCCGAATTCACCCGACGCTTCGAGGAATACGTCGCCAACAACATCACGACAACGCAGCTCACGCCGCAGCTCGACATCGACACCTACATCACCTTCGCCGACATCACCCCGCGGCTGCTGTCGCTGCTCAAGCGCTTCAACCCGTTCGGGCCGGGCAACCAGAAACCGGTGTTCTGCACACGCAATGTCACCGACTTCGGCACAAGCAAACTTGTAGGCAAACAGCTCGAGCATATCAAACTCGAACTCGTCGACGACACCTCGGGCAAAGTGTTCAACGGCATAGCGTTCAACCTTGCCGGACACTTCGACCACATCCACGCCGGAAAACCGTTTGACATCTGCTACACCATCGAGGAAAACAAGCACCGCAACGCCTCCGACAGCATCCAGCTCCAGATAAAAGGCATCCACCCGTCGTCAAACCGATGATACAGACCTCTCCGGAAGAAATCCTCCGCAAACACTGGGGATACGACTCGTTCCGACCCCTGCAGCGCGACATCATCGACTCCGTGCTCGCCAGGCGCGACACCATCGGTCTCCTCCCCACCGGAGGCGGCAAGTCGGTCACATTCCAGGTTCCGGCCATGCTGCTTCCCGGCATTACCGTGGTCGTCACCCCCCTCATCTCGCTGATGAAAGACCAGGTCGACAACCTCAACGCCGTAGGCATACGCGCCGTTTACCTGCACTCCGGACTCACGCTGCGCGAGACCAACCTCGCCCTCGACCGATGCCGCCTGCGCAAGGCGCGGCTGCTCTACATCTCACCCGAGAAACTGCAGTCGCCGTCGTTTGCCGACATCATACGCCTCTTCGACATCAGCCTCATTGTGGTCGACGAGGCTCACTGCATCTCTCAATGGGGCTATGACTTCCGCCCGTCATATCTCCGCATCGCCTCACTGCGGCAGATGTTCCCCAAGGTGCCGGTTCTCGCCCTGACAGCCTCGGCCACGCCTGAAGTGCTCGATGACATCGCCGCACGCCTGTCGATGGACAATCCGGCCGTGTTCCGCCGCAGCTTCACGCGCGACAACATATCATATATCGTGCGCGACACCGACTACAAAGAGGGCAAAATCGTCGACATCCTGTCAAAAGTGCCCGGCACGGCCATCGTCTACGTGCGCTCCCGACGACGCACCCGCGAACTTGCCGACATGCTCACCCGCGAAGGCGTCTCTGCCTCATTCTATCACGCCGGACTGCTCCCCGAAGAGAAACAGGAGCGTCAGAACGCATGGAAATCTGGAGAAATACGCGTAATCGTAGCCACCAACGCTTTCGGCATGGGCATCGACAAGCCCGACGTCCGCCTCGTCATACACTGCGACATCCCGCCATCGCTCGAAGAATACTATCAGGAAGCCGGCCGCGCCGGGCGCGACGGACTCCCCGCTTTCGCCGTGCTGCTCACATGCCGCCACGACAAAGCCACTCTCTCACGCCGCCTCTCCGAAGCCTTCCCCGAAAAAGACACCATACGCCGCATCTACGAGCTGACATGCAATTTTCTTGACATAGCCGTTGGCGAAGGCTACAACAAAGTGTTCGAATTCAACATCTCGCTCTTCTGCACCCGATTCGGCTACCATCCGCGTGTCGTGGCGCCGGCTCTGCGTCTGCTCTCGCAAGCCGGCTACATCGACTATTCCGACGAAGTCACCACCCGCTCGCGTGTCATGGTGCTGATGCAGCGCCACGAGCTCTACGATCTCGAACTCCCCGACACGGCCGACCGCGTGCTGCAGGCACTGCTGCGCACCTCAACCGGCATATTCGCCGACTATGAAATAATCAGCGAGCCGCTTCTCGCCCGCCATCTCGCCATCTCCGAACAGACCGTCTACGAAAACATGCTCCTGCTCACCCGCATACACGTGCTCCACTACATCCCGCGGCAGACATCCCCCTACATCCTGTTCACCACCTCGCGCGAAGAGCCACGGCACCTCCTTTTCCCGCGCGCCGTCTACGAGGATCAGCGCCGGCGCATGCAGCTGCGCATCGACGCCGTGCGACGCTTCGCATTCGGCCACGACGGCTGCCGCGTCAACACCATGCTTCGCTACTTCGGCGAAAACCCTGCCTCACCCTGCGGCAAATGCGACATCTGCCGCGCCGACAGAAAAAACGCCTCCCACACCGACAACGCCACCCTGCGCCAACGCGCCATTGCTCTCGCATCACAGCCCGGTGGCATCACCGTCGACTCTCTCGCCGCAGCCCTCCGGCTACCCGCCGCAACAGCCGTCACCACCATCCGGCAACTCGTCGACGAAGGCCTCCTGACACCCCGAGACACCGCATTCCACGCCGATTTTAACACAAAAACACCACATTAACATTTCCACCCCCGTTTCTCTAACATACTTTAATACCTTTTAGCTGATTTCACTCCACCCTTCCTCGCCCGGGCTTGTTATTATAATAAACCCCGGGAAACGAGAGCGGGACTCCGCCGACGCGGCTTACCGACCCGGGGGTGACTATATAATCAGCATCCCTCGTCCTTTGTATCGAGTAGTGATACTGGATATTTAGGCTCTCATAAATAAATAGTTGAAACGTGAAGAGAGGAACCTTTCGGGCTCCTCTCTTTTGCGTAGGCACTGATAATTAGTGACCCGCAACACCGGCAATTTTCAAAATTATTTCGTAACTTTGCACGTTGAAGGGTTTCCAGAATCAGGAAAAATCACCCAAAAGTAGGGACGCACGGTTCGTGCGTCCGTCAACATCCTGATTATCAAATATTGATTGCTGACCCACGAACTGTGCGTCACTGCAATATAAATCCCGGACAAAAGCAACAACTTAAAAATCAATTATATTATGGCAAAGAAAGCTCTGCTGATGATCCTCGACGGTTGGGGCATCGGCAACCACTCGAAAAGCGACGCTATCTACTCTACTCCCACCCCCTACTGGGACTCGCTCGTTAACCAATATCCCAACTCCGAGCTCCAGGCAAGCGGCGAAAATGTCGGCCTCCCCGACGGACAGATGGGCAACTCCGAAGTCGGACACCTCAACATCGGCGCCGGACGTGTCCTCTACCAGGACCTCGTAAAGATCAACAAGGCAATCAAAGAGGGCACAATCCTCGACAACCCTCAGATTAAAGAAGCCTACTCCTACGCCAAAAACTCCGGCAAAGCGCTCCATCTCATGGGACTGACATCCGACGGCGGCGTTCACTCTTCGCTCGACCACCTTTTCGCCCTCTGCGACATCGCTAAGCAATACGGCCTCGAAAAAGTCTACATCCACTGCTTCATGGACGGCCGTGACACCGACCCCCGCTCGGGCAAAGGCTTCATAGAGGCGCTCCAGGCTCACCTCGACAAATCAACCGGCTCGATTGCCTCTATAATCGGCCGCTACTACGCAATGGACCGCGACAAACGCTGGGACCGCGTCAAAGTAGCCTACGACCTCCTCGTCAACGGACAGGGCACACAGGCCACCGATATGGTGCAGGCGATGCAGGACTCCTACGACGCCGACGTCACCGACGAGTTCATCAAACCCATCAACAACGCCAACGTCGACGGCACCATCAAAGAGGGCGACGCTGTCATCTTCTTCAACTACCGCAACGACCGCGCAAAAGAACTCACCGTAGTGCTCACGCAGCATGACATGCCCGAGGAAGGCATGCACACCATCCCCGGACTCCAGTATTACTGCATGACACCCTACGACGCTTCATTCACCGGCGTACACATCCTCTTCGACAAAGAAAACGTCGACAACACTCTCGGTGAATACCTCTCCTCGCTCGGCAAAAAACAGCTTCACATCGCCGAGACCGAGAAATACGCCCACGTCACTTTCTTCTTCAACGGCGGCCGCGAAGCCCCCTACGAAGGCGAAGAGCGCATCCTCGTCGCATCTCCCAAAGTTGCCACCTACGACCTCAAGCCCGAGATGAGCGCATTCGAAGTAAAAGACAGACTCGTCGAAGCAATCCGCTCACAGAAATTCGACTTCATCGTCGTCAACTTCGC
The DNA here is from genome assembly GCA_947174275.1 of uncultured Muribaculaceae bacterium. GTDB lineage: Bacteria > Bacteroidota > Bacteroidia > Bacteroidales > Muribaculaceae > JAGBWK01. The sequence continues at coordinate 1,865 of CAMWIJ010000001.1, read as the reverse complement.
CAACGGCGACATGGTAGGCCACACCGGCGTTTATGATGCAATCCAGAAAGCCGTCAAAGCCGTCGACCAGTGCGTCAACGAAACTGTCGAAGCCGCAAAAGCTGCTGACTACGAAGTGATAATCATCGCCGACCACGGCAACGCCGACAACGCGATCAACCCCGACGGCACTCCCAACACAGCCCATTCTCTCAACCCCGTGCCCTGCGTCTACGTCACCTCCGACAAAAACGCACGCATCGCCGACGGCATCCTCGCCGACGTAGCCCCCACAATCCTCCACATCATGGGATTGCCTCAGCCCGCCGAAATGACAGGACACAACCTCATCGCCGACTGACCGCTGCATCCATAGCGACACATACAAACGCAAAGCCGCGCCTGCCCCAAAGCAAGCGCGGCTTCTTTTTTCCCTTTATGCCGGCAGCCTACATCAGCGCCGGAGCAAGATACTTGGCCAGAACATATCCGCCCCCCACAAGCCACACAAACAATATGCCCGCAAGGATAAACGGCTTCGCACCGGCCTTCTTAAACTTGTCGAAACTCGTCTCCGCGCCGAGAGCCACCATCGCCATCGTCAGCAGAAAAGTATCCACATAATTGATCAGATCACTGCCCCACGCCGGTATTCCCATCGGCGTCGACAGCGTGTTGAGATACACCGACAGCGAATTGATGCCTATTACAAGCAGAAATCCGAAAGCAAACCACGGCACAGTCACCTTACCCTTTTCCGCCGAAGCACCCGCTCCAACGACTCTCGCACGACGCGCAGCCCACACACCAAGCAGCAAAAGCACCGGCACAAGCATCATCACACGTATCATCTTCACAATCACCGTCGTCGACGCTATATCGCTGCCAAGCGCATTACCCGCGCCAACAGCGTGAGCCACCTCATGCAGCGTCGACCCGCTGAATATACCCATCTCCGCCGGCGTCAGATCAAGCAGCCCCGACTGATACCCCACCGGATACAGAAACATCGCCACCGTACCGAAAATAACCACCGTGGCCACTGCCACAGCAGTCTTATACGGCTTCGACTTCATCGTAGCCTCGGCGCCAAGCACAGCCGCCGCGCCACACACACCGCTGCCGACCGACACAAGCATCGCTGTGTCCTTGTCCATCTTAAGCGCGCGACCGAGAAAATATCCCCCGACAATCGTGACAGCAACAATGATCGCGTCAACCGTCACACCGGCCACACCGACTGCCGCGATATCCTGAAACGTAAGCCTGAAACCATACAATATGATACCGATACGCAGCAACCGCTTCGAGCAGAACTGTATACCCGGCACCCACGTCTCCGGCAGATGCATCCTGAGCAGATTGGCATAAATCATACCAAGCACGATACCTATGATAAGAGGGCTGATGGAGAGAGCCGTAAACACATGTGCGCTCCCGATATAGAAAGCCGCACACGAAAACAGAGCTATGAGCAACACACCATGCAGCATGTGCCCGCGTTTTTGTGAAAACATAACAGTGATTTTTTAAGAGCGTTAATTAATAAACTGCATCACATAATAACACATGATATAAAACAAAAACGCCCCACAAAACAAAATGTTCCCACCACCTCCACCCACCACAACCACCTCGGCTTCCGTAGGACGCCGATTTACACCACCCACACCCATCCTTAAAGACCTTAACGACTTTAACGACCCTAACGACCTTACTGACATTTCACCCACACAGCCCTACCATTCCACCCCTCCGACTCGTCCGACTCGTCTGACGGGTCTGACCCATCCACACCCCACGGGGGCGAGACGCCCCCGCCTCTCCCCCAACGGAGAGCCGGAGGCTCGTGCCCGTGATTAACCGGGGTTCGTAGACCGCGGAGC